>JAIORS010000131.1 GCA_021108005.1 Candidatus Aegiribacteria sp. | reverse complement strand
AGATCGCCATTGAATGATCGATCTTCTGAAATGCCCCAGCCAACCAGGACATACCGGGCTTCACCGTAGTTGAAGGCTTGCAGATCAAGAATCGCAACGTGACTGATATTTGAGTTCCAGGATGTAAAAGCATTTTCGAGCTCGTTCAAAAGAGGGTGCCTTTCCGTTTCTATCTCGCCTGCCGAGATCGAAGGTATTGCGGGTATGATGAAAAGCAACGCAAGAAAATTGATCGAGGGAAACAGGATTGTGCGAGATTTTAAACGGTATTTCATCTGATATACAGCTCTTTCTGATTAGCAGGAATTTAAATTATACATTATTTTAATATACGCGTCCTTAAAAGTTCCACATTCAGCATCCATTCCGGACCGATGAACGGTTTTCCCATATTCTTCTAGAACATGCCGTTCGTAACGCCATCATCGAAACGAATGTCTGGGGGCTTTTCCCTGCTCTCCGGACTCCCATATCACCGATCCATCAACACACATGCAGATTATCCTGAAACCTTTATGATCTGCGATGAAGATAGAATCACCGGCGATCTCGAGATCTCTAATCGAGTAGAAAGCCGGGGTGGCATTCTCCTCTCCGGGGTAAGAAGCGTTTTTCCGTCGAAGGCGATAGATAACTATTGTGCATCGCTTTGCTGAATGGTCTTGACTTTTACGCAAAGTCTTGCATAATAGTCATTATGAAACGATATCTGGAAGAAAGAATTGTCGCTGATCTGAAGAGGAAAATGGTGCTTCTTACCGGTCCCAGGCAGGTGGGTAAGACTTTTCTCTCGAAACAGATTGCCGAAGATCACTTCACGCGTTTCTGCTACCTGAACTTCGATAATACCCTTGATGCAAGTGTGATAACCGGTCAGAGCTGGCCTTTGGACATTGACCTGCTTATTCTGGACGAAATTCACAAGATGTCAGGATGGAAGCAATTTCTCAAAGGCGTGTATGATACAAAACCTTCGGAGTGCGCCCTGCTTGTGACCGGTAGTTCCAGGATGGATACTTTCCGGCAGGCCGGGGAGTCCCTTGCCGGACGTTACTTCCATCACAGACTATGGCCTCTTTCGGTGGCAGAGCTGAAGAACACACATCAACCACAGGAAGCTTTCAGACTCCTGCAAAAGTTCGGGGGCTTCCCCGAACCATTTCTGAGTGGTGATATAACCGAAGCGAATCGCTGGCGTTCACAGTATTTTACCGATCTTGTACGGGAGGATATTCTGGAATTCGGCAGGCTTCAGGAAATCCGGGCTATGCGGGTTCTGCTGGAACTGCTCAGGAAAAGAGTTGGTTCTCCTTTGTCCTACACTTCCCTTGCCACAGATATGCAGGTTGCACCCAACACAGTCAGGCGGTATGTGGATATTCTGGAGGCGCTTCACATTGTTTTCCTGGTGCGGCCTTATCATGCAAACATAGCAAGAGCGATTCAAAAGATTCCAAAGCTATACTTTCACGATTCTGGCTATGTTCAGGGTGATGAGGGGGTCATCGTTGAGAACACTGCTGCAATCTGCCTGAGAAAACACGCAGACTACAGATCGGACATATCGGGAGATAGGGTAGAACTGTGTTACATCCGCACCAAGGAAAAGCATGAAGTAGATTTCACCCTGGTCAATAATGGAGAACCTGAAGTGTTGATAGAGGTGAAAATATCCTGCACAAAAACTCCCGCAGGTCTGAAGTTACTGGGCGAGAAATTCCCTGGAGCTAAACGAGTTCATCTTGTGAGAGACCTCCGATTGGAGCAGGACAGGGAAGGCATTTCCATTAGAAATCTACCGAAATGGCTTGCCGGTCTGGATGCCTGATTCATTCATGGAAAGAACTGATAAATAAAATGGACAAAATGAGGGAAAGATCCAGGGAGCTTGACGGGCCGGAAAACTCTTTGATAAGGCAGAACAGTATTATGACAGGCAGTTGGGGCAGGATACTCTTTTTTGATCTTTCGTCCGGTGAACACCGGTACGAGGAGATCGATTCCGATATCTGCCGGTTCTGGATCGGCGGCAAAGGGCTGGCGGGGTATTACCTGTTTCAGGAGATGACACGCTCCTGGAAGGATCCTGCGATGCCGCTTGTCTTTATGACCGGGCCGCTGACCGGCACCCTGGCTCCCGCTTCAGGTAGAACCTGTGTCATGTTCAAATCTCCGCTTACCGGAACCGTGGGAGACTGCTCGGTTGGAGGCAGCCTTGGATGGCAGCTAAAAAAGGCCGGAATAGACGGCCTGATAATTACCGGAAGGAGCCGGGGTCTCTGCGGTATTGAAATATCCGACGGAACCGTTTCTACTGAGGATGCCGGCTGGCTTGCAGGTGCTTCTACGGATGAGCTTTACGAAAGGCTGAAGCGTAAGGGAGCTGTCGCGGGAATAGGTCCGGCAGCGGAGAATGGTGTGCTTTTTGCATCGATCATGGTCGATGGAGCATTCACTGCCGGCAGGGGAGGGGCCGGTCTTGTCAGCGCATCGAAGAACTTGAAGTACATTACCGTTTCAGGAACCGGCAAGGTTCCGGTTCATGATAGTGAGAGGCTCCGTAAAGCGAATGAGGATATCAGAAGACTTGTGGCCGCCACTCCCGCCCTGACCGGGGAGCATGGGCTTCAGAACTGCGGCACGGCAGCCCTATACGATCTGATAAGCTCCAGGAGAATGATGCCCACATCCAATTTCAGGAGAACTTATTTCAACAAGGCTTCATCAATGAATTCTCACGCGTATGGCGATGCGTACAACCCGAAGCGGTACGGCTGCAAAGGATGTCATATTCTCTGCAAAAGAGTTGGAGAGGATGGAACCCATCTCCCGGAGTACGAGACCATGTCACACTTCAGCTCTTTGATCGAGAATGAGAACCTCCGGGCAGTCACCGAAGCAAACAGGATATGCAACCAGGCGGGGATGGACACGATCTCCGCTGGCGCTACCCTTGCATGTTTTTCTGAAATCACAGGCGAGAAGCTCACTCCTTACAGAATCACCGAACTCCTGATCGGCATGGCCTCCGGAAAAGGGAAAGGAAGCGAACTGGGGCAGGGATCCTATCTGTTTGCAGAGTCGAAGGGTTGTCCCGAACTCTCGATGTCAGTCAAGGGTATGGAAATGCCGGGATACGACCCCAGGGGGGCATACGGCATGGCACTTGGCTACGTCACTTCCACCAGGGGAGCGTGCCACCTGCGCGCTTACCCCATAAGCCACGAGATACTGAGGAAACCTGTAGCGACCGACAGGTTCTCCTTCGCCGGCAAGGCACGGATAGTGAAGATAGCGGAAGACATGAACGCTGTTATCGATTCGCTCACCGCATGCAAATTCCTTTTCTTCGGCTGTTCACTCGAGGAGTACGCATCAGCATACTCTGCTGTAACCGGCAATGAAACCTCGGCTCAGGATCTTCTGAAAACAGGGGAGAGGATCTACTTCAGAGACAGGATGATGAACGCGAAATGCGGTTTTACTTCGGAGGATGACGATCTGCCGCCAAGATTCTTTTCCGAAGAGGGGAGTTCCGGCAACGGTATCGAGATACTTCCCCTTAACAGAGAGGAATTCCTTGAAACAAGGTCGAAGTACTACCGGATACGGGGGCTGAACCTGGAAGGATGTCCGCTCCGCAGTAAAGCAAAGGAACTCGGACTGGAGCACCTGCTGTGAAAAAACTTCTTGAGAAGTACTCGGGAAAAATAGTTTCCGCGGGGCTCGCTGAATCCGGCAAGCCACTTCTGGGCGGTCTCGACGCGGAACTGGAATGGAACAGGGAAGATCCAGCAATCCCCGTTCTGGAAGAAGTATTCAGCGGATTGAACATAAACTCGCTGCTTTTTTCCCTTCCGGCGGAACCCTATCGCTCGATAATCGATTTTCTGGCTTCCGGAGATACGGACATTATCCGTCCCGAGGATTCTGAAACCCGCACTTTCATGCACGACCTTCCCGTTATTCAGGATTTCAGATCGGACTTGATCATCGAGAAACTCAGGAATCGAAAGAGTGTTATCATCAGGGGAAAGGGTATAGTCACATGGGGCACCGTGAGCCCCGAGCAGGCGTTCATATTTTACAGTTCGGTCTGTTTCGCCTGCTTCGTGAAATTCTTCAGTGATTACCTTCGGGACAGCAGGACAGGTGAAATTTCGAATGATCGGGAGAGAGTTTTCAGAAACGTTTTGAAATACATCGATAAATATCCGGATGAATCTCCAAAACTGCTGACCGGACCTTTCCGGAACAGTGAAGATGTTTACAGAGCGGTTGCACAGGCCGGCAGGATGACAGTGCGGCACAGGCTTGTTGATTCCTTCTTCGGCAACGTTTCACTGAAATGGGGTGATACACTGTTCATCTCACAGACAACCTCTTCTCTGGATGAGCTGGAAGGCTGTATCGACCCGTGCCCCCTGGATGGGTCGGCATGCACCAGTATCACCGCTTCCAGTGAGTTTTCGGCTCACATGAGCATCCTTCGGCTTACAGGCATGGACGCGATCCTTCACGGTCACCCGAGGTTCTCCGTGATAATGTCGATGGACTGCGAGAAGGAGAATTGCCCGACAAGAGGATCGTGTCACACCAGCTGTCCCGAGAAGCGCTTTATACGTGATATCCCAATCGTTCCGGGTGAAGTCGGGACCGGCCCCTATGGCCTGTGCAATACACTTCCACCCGCCATGGAGGGAAACAGAGGTGTAATAGTCTATGGCCATGGGCTTTTCACCGTGTCAAAGGGCGATTTTAACGATGCTTTTAAGAATTTGCTTTCTATCGAGCGGATGTGTCAGAAAGAGTATTTCAGACTTCTGAAATGAATAGTACACCCGGCGCGAGGGTGAAATAGTTAGCCTGAATTCAATTAGTTTGGGAGTAATCAATGAAGCGCAGTTCCGTTATATCAACCAAAATAATGATATTGTTTTTTTCTGCAATGATACTGAACGGATGCGGAGTTGATGAAACTCCTCCGGAACTTCCCGATATTGAGTACAAACTTGTCATTACCGATTCGATAGGTGTCGAAATTGGCGAGGACGAATACATGTTCGCCTGGCCTGAAAATCCGACTCATTCCCCCGATGGCGATATCCTCGTAATCGATAGATTGAAACACACAGTGTTCGTCTATACCTCCGATGGCGAGTTCGTAAGAACCATAGGAAGGGAAGGGGAAGGGCCGGGAGAGTTCCGTCTGCCGTCAGGATTGGCGTTCTATTCCGATGGAAGCCTTCTCATCGGTGATGCCGATGGGATATCTCTGTTTGACAGCAGCTACGAATATCAGGAACAGTTAACCTGGTCCGGATTTGGTAAACCATGGTTGAAGACCGCCGTAGACAGCGGCGGATTTATTGGAACCGAAATGACAATGATGCCGGGTGAGAATGGGATTGAAATAATTTCGACTCTCGGCCGCTGGGATGGTGAAGGCGAGCCTTCTGTGGAGTATTTCAGCGTTGAAAGTGAATTTAATCCGGAAGACAGAGAAATCGATCGCACAGAGAGCAGGGGAAACAATATTATTTCCTGTGCTACCCGAACCGGCAGGGTCTTCTACTCCCGGTCATCAATAGATGAATTCGTAATCCATGGCTGTGAGCTTGATGGCACGGAATTTCTCCTGATTGAGGATTTAGCCGCCCATAGAGTAAGAAAAAATGATGAAGATCTTCAAGCTGAAATGGACGCCTGGAACAGCTTAATACGTCTGATGCGTGGAGATTCATCAACAGGCAAGCCAGTTAAGCTCGACCCATATAGAAGAATAATCACTGAAATGTTTATAGATGGAGAGGATAGGCTCTGGGTGAGGCTCGGAAACTATACTGGAATTGTCTTTCGCGTATACGACATGAGCGGTGATATACTTTTCCATGCGATGGTTGAGTACGCAGGCAATCCGGCTGATCTCAATAGCTGGGAGATCACCGGGGATGAGCACGGGTTTCTCGCGAATAACACTTCGCACGAGTATTACCATCGCATCTATATGCTTACAATGGTTGATGCCGAATAGCACTTCAGGATGAACGGTTGCGCATTGAAACCGGCGGAATCTACTTTGATCCATATTTTAATCGTGCAAATTTGTAGTACAGCTTGATATTTGCAAGAATATGAGTTGTCAGGCAGCAACTCCAATTCAACGTACAACAGGGTAAGCTGTTCATTTGCATGATCGAACCATACCTTCGATATTAGTCACCCTGTATTAACTCAGATAAACAAAAAAAGGAGAATACAATGCTGAAGAGAATTTTGATGACGCTGTGCATATTTGCTGCGTTGTTCATCGTAATGGGATTCCAGAGCGGGAATCAGGATGAACTGACCGTACTCGGCGGTGAGCCTGTTAATTACCGGTGCGGGAACGGAGACCGGATCGTTGCCAGGTACTACACTCTCTCGGACAGCAGCCTTAATTTCGTAAAAGTGCTGATGCCCGATGATGATGAGTACACTCTGCCACAGGTTCTTTCAGGATCCGGAGCACGATATACCGATGAGATGGAACTGATCTGGTGGATCAAGGGAGATTTCGCGTCTGTTGAAATGCGAGACGATAACGGCGACTGGGAGACCATCTACGAGAACTGCTGTGTAGTCAGTCCTTCGAATTAACAGGCAGCGTAATACACACAAGTCCGGACCGATACGAACGCCTGAAAGTAAAATACAAGGTTTTTTATGGGTTGATACCGTTCCTTCGGCGGATTTTAACCACCATTTTATCCAATTCCTGAAGGAATCTTGAACGATCCTTTTTAGCGAAGGGTTTGGGGCCCCCTATCATCATTCCCTGTTCCCGCAGATCGTGCAGGAGATCTGAATAGAGTTTCTTCATTTCGTGCGAAAGAAAACTGATCATTTCATTGCCGGTGGGTTGTTTCGGGCAGTATGCTCGGTTTCAGTCAGAAATCGGAGGTACGCTAGGACGAATTGGCTGCTTCGTGATCAGGAAATTGGATTGAGGAAAATCCATTTTCATATTGCTTTAACCTGCACTCCAGGAAATTAGGAATTCGGATAATCCTATATTTTGATAAGTATCCCCGGGGTATACATCTATAATCTGGAATTTCAAACTATCTCCATATGACATACTGATCTGCCAGCGTTCAAGATTGTCGATCGCGAAACGCTGAATATCCACACTCTGCGGACGCATAGTGTCGTCCAGCTCTATTACGCAGTACATCCTGTCGTTGTT
>JAIORS010000130.1 GCA_021108005.1 Candidatus Aegiribacteria sp. | reverse complement strand
AGATGCACCCCGATTGATAATTTGCCCCAGTTAACGCTGGAGAAATACGAGGAGATATCGCTGTCTGCGGATTCACCGGGGAGTTTCCATTTTCGGGTTACATCACCGCTTGTCAAGCGGTTCTCTATTTTTATGACTGTTGCGCCCAGCTCTGAGAAGAAGGCGCCAACACTGGGACCGGCGAGAACATTTGCAAGCTCGATAACCTTCAATTCGGCAAAGATGTTATTCAGTGACATTTTTTCTCCCTGAATTTAGTCCATAGATGCCCTATAACAATGAATAGAAGAGCAGATCCGACAGCTCCGTATGTTTTGTCAATACTGAAGAAACCCAATCTGCCGGCGATGATGCAGATGAATACAGTGAGTGTACCGCCGACGAATGCAAGTTTGGCGCCCAGTGGTGTAATCCAGCCCCGTGCGTAAATGCCCAGAACTATGACTATCGCTCCTATAGCTCTGATGGCGTAAGACGCATAAGCCGCGTCAAGGATTGATCCTCTGAGATAAACTGCCAGAGGTATGGTAATAATATTGACCAGAAGTACCAGTTTACGGGCAGTAACAAGTATTCTCCTGTCATCCGCGGTTTTATTGATCAATCCGTGATAGATGTCTTTTGTTGCAATTGTTACAACAGCGAAGTTCACAGGGCCGACAGTGGAAAGAATCGCTGCAAGAATGCCCGCAAGCGCCAGCCCTCCGAGAACCGGAGGAATGAACACTGATGAAGTCAGCAGTGATGGTAATGCCATCTTTGGATCACACGAAGCAGTATCGAAAAAGAGGCCTGTTTTTGCGATCAAACCAAGTATCCCGACCATAATTCCGAAAGGAGCGATTATAAGGCTGGATGCAATGGCAGCCCGCCTGGCTGTAAGGGGATTCCGCGCGGCAAAGATAGGCTGAATGCTGGCCTGTCCGGCCATTCCCCCAAGTATACCTCCAAGCAGCAGGCTGAAAGCATAACTGATATTCGCGCTGAAAGGATTGTAAAGATTAGCGGGGGAACCTGATGCGACCAGATTGCTTTGCAGTGTCGCCAATCCCCCGACCTTCTCAAGCCCGATTATCAACGCAATGCCGATCCCTGCGAACATCGTCACTACATGAATGATCCCGGTCACCGCAAGGGCGTGCATGCCACCTAAATACGTATACAATGTAATGATAACGGATGAAATGAGTATTGAGGTTAGCCAGCTGATACCGAACAGAGGAGCAATCACACTGGAGCAGGTTTGAAGTTGTACATAAGCCAGGGTTATATAGGCGATAAGGAATGAGATGGCGGAGACAGTCCGCACTTTTGGGCCAAAGAGATTTTCAAGCATCTCGCTGACCGTATGAACATTTTCCTTTCTGTATCGGGAAGCAACTGTAAAACCGATGATAACCATGCCAATCGCAGTCGCCATATTGTACAGTACAGGCTGCAAAGTGCCTGTGGTAAATGCTTTTTCACTGACCCCGATTGTGCTCATGCCGCCCAGCCACTCCGCGGCCACTACAACAGCACACACAACTACCCCAAGATTCCTGCCGGCAATAAGGAAATCAGAAGCAGAGCGGCTGGCAAATCGTCTGGTAAACAGAGATACCAGTATGACAAAAGCAAAATA
>JAIORS010000129.1 GCA_021108005.1 Candidatus Aegiribacteria sp. | reverse complement strand
CAATATCAATATACTCCAGCGCCTTATTATTCAACACCGCATCATAATCCATAAGCTCCTCCACCTGCTTCCCAAGCTTCGCCTTCTCCGCACCTGAATCATCCCCAAGCATCCCGATCCTCGCATCCAGTTTCGCCTCAAGCTCAAGCAGATAATCCGTCCTCATCTTAGCCAGCGTTTCCCGATCATACCTGTGCATATACACCAGCGCATTGAACCCCCTGCCCTTGCCTGATGTGAAGAGCCAGTATATGGGTCTCTTCTTGTACATCTTGACATGGTCTTTGAAGAACGATTTCAGGAAATAGTCCCGTATCACTTTCTCAGGCGACCCACCGCCCTTCTTTGACTTCGACAGAGCCCGGGCAATAAATTCAAGGTTCTCGGCAAGGCTCTCTACCCCGAATGTGGTTTTCAGGAATTCCCTGAACCTGGACATGATGTCATCTGTGAAGTATTCATCTTCAAGTATGGGGATGATGTTATCGTCATCCGGCATGAACGACGCATCAGGCACCTGTTGTAGATAATCTCCTATCTTTTCGCCCTGGTTTGCCAGAATCAGCCCTGGCTTGTCCAGCGAATACCGCCCAAACATACAGCCCACGGCATAGGAGATGAACTCCTTGATGCTGTCTGCCAGCAACAATGCTTCCAGATCTTCCTCGCTTTTATTTCCGTTGTAGCGATAATGCGGGTTGCATGTCAGCGTGATCTCAGAAAGTGGAACATCCGGTGTTAGTTCATCTTGCAAGCCGTAAGCCTCAATGAAAATACGATTATTCTCTTCTTCCAGTTGCTGCATCTCCAGCGTCATCTCTCGCCAGTGAGCGCGGAGCTTAACGTAGGTTTCACGGAGGGCGAGTTGGTGGATTTCTGGTTGGAGGAAGGGGAGGGTGGTGAAATCCCAGGAAGTTTCATAGAAATCCCAATCTGAAATAGATATTCGAATGCATTTATTAATATTACTAATTAAACTATCATCTAAAATATCCTTTAATGGTATTTTTGCTATTTCTCCGCTTGTAAAACTAAGAGTTGGACATAACAGACTCAGATACATATTGGTTAATTTTGAACAAAATAAACCAAGTGTCAATTGGATTGTCTGTGAATCCGCAAATCCACAACGTCCAGTATCATCAAATAAAAAACCCGAAGGTCGCCAACGCGCAGCAAATTTTCCTGAACTAATTTTTGACCACGTTAATCCATCTTGAAAATAAAAGTCTTGATTTCTTACTGCAGAACGAATACGTCCTTTTTCGAATCCGAATTTTCTAATTGCTTCCCCATTATTTTGCCAATTCACAATAATGGAATGATTTCCATACCATTTACGAAACTCACCCCCACTATGACAAGGATACCATTTTATGCCGTTTACTTCAGTTTCTGAAAGTGTTTTTGTATTAAAGGATATATTATTTTTGGGTACTTCAAACCAATATCTTTGAAAAATTGTGTTGTCCCCTGTAGACAATCCAGCTTTTAAAGCAATCTTGTTTCCAATAAGATCAGCTCTTATAAATGTCTCAAAAAATTGATTGCTAACCCAGTAAGCAATCGGACTCCCCGGAATATTCTTAAAATCAGCTGCAGAGGTGCGGTAGAAGTTAGGGACCGGGTTATTTGCTGAATTATCATTGGTCATGGTTTGATCCCTCTTCGAGAAGTCGGCGCTGGTTCATTGAGTTTTCAAAAACATCACAGGGCTTGTGATGGATTTGCAGGCTTTCATCGGTCACACGAGCACGGGCACGACCATCAGGATATGCGCTCATTCCCCACCTCCTTGAGCCAAAAGTTGTGACTCTATCCGTGATCCGACTTCAGCCGCCAAATCTTGGTGTCCTCTGTGATTTGTGGGTGTTACATGTTCGCTTACTTGTTCGGTTACTTGTATGGTAACATATCTGATTACTTGTTCGGAAAAGGGGGTTTTATACAACTGGGTCGGTGACTGGCCCCCTACTTGGTCCCTACTTAGTCCCAACTTGCTCCCTACGTGATCCCAGCTTGGTCCCGACTTGGTTCCAGTTCTGGCAACGAGTTCACCAACTTGGTGTCTATTTAGCGTGAACTTAGTGTTGATCTTCATATACGGCACCGCTTTGTGGAAT
>JAIORS010000128.1 GCA_021108005.1 Candidatus Aegiribacteria sp. | reverse complement strand
CTTATTCAATGCTTATCGGCTGCATCAGGTAAAGAACCTGATCGGAACCCAGAAACTCAACAAGGCTTTCGGATACTCCGAATCCCGGTAACTCCATCGTTCCGGGAAAAGACGGAGTCGGATAAATTCGAACATCGGGAATTTCATCGATATCCATCCCCGTCAACCCCGCAGCGTAGTAAATCGCGTCAACGACTCCTCCGCACTCGTCAATTATTCCGATTTCGAGTGCATCGGTTCCGGACCATATTCTGCCCCGGCCTATTGAATCTACCTCTTCGAAGGTCATATCCCTGCCTTCAGCCACCGTTTCAATGAATACGTTGTAGCCGTCCTCCATGAGTTCGAATGACCTTTCCCTCTCTCCGTCAGTGTACCGCCGGAAGGGGCTGTACATCGATGCCATAGGGTTTGTCGATACTTCCTCAACGTTTATTCGGAGATTTTCCATCAAACCGCCAAAGGAGAATTTGCCAGATATTATTCCAATGGAACCTGTTAAGGTCATCCTGTCGGCAAATATCCAGTCAGCCCCGCAGGCCATGTAATAACCGCCGGAGCCTGCCACGCCTCCCATTGAAACGATTACTGGAATTTTGCTTCGAGCTCTCTCAACCGCATGATGTATGTCGGAGCTGGCAAGGGCGTCCCCGCCCGGGGAATCTATTCTCAGTACAATCGCCTGAACTCCAGGTTGCGACGCGGCTTCCTCAAGAACATCGGATACGGTCTCACTGCCCATAATTCTTCCGAAGGGGAAGGACGAGCCGCTCTTTCCCCTCATTATAGAACCTGACGCCACTACTACAGCGATATGCCTGTCCGGCCCCCAGGTATCATCCGCGGGGATGGAAGCGGCGTAAGCCCCCAGTGAGATCGTATTGATATCCCTGCCCAGTTCTTCTCCGATTTTGTTCTCAACCTGGTCCTGATAGCAGATGCCTCTCACCATTCCCGCTGCTACGGCTCTTGTAGCTGTGTAAGAACCGGTATCTACGATAGTACGTAGCTGTGCCGGTTCAAGACCCGTGCCGTTGGCGACTCCTGCCGTAAGCTCACGCTGGAAGGATTCCAGAAGGGTGGAAGTAGCTCTTCTCTGGGCGTCTGACATATCCGACCGTGTAAACATATCGCTCGCGCTCTTGTACTCACCTATATGCTGAAGATCCGGATAGATGCCAATGCGGTCAAGAAATTCCCTCAGGAAGAGCATCTCCGACGCAAGACCGGAGAAAGAAATTCTTCCGCAGGGGTGCATCCAGATACTGCTGCCGCAGGAAGCCAGATAGTATCCTCCATTGCCGGCACTTTCAATATAGAAGTAGACTTTCTTTCCGGACTGCTTTATCCGCTGCAGCTGGTTTCTTATCTCCTCAGCCTGTGCCAGGGAACCCGCCGATCCTTCTATATCGACTATAACCCCTGAGATCGAGTTGTCCGAAGCTATTCTGTCCAGAAGAAGAGCTGTTTCTGTGAAACATGGCTGGACTGAGCCCAGGAACGGTCTCTGCCTGAGTTCATCGAATTGATCGGTATCGATGCGGATGAATATTCCCGACGGTCCGAGCAGATCGGGACCGGGGCCTGTGCTGAATGTTATATCCGCCCGGGAAGTGCGATACGAATAATCGTTGTCACTGATCGCTCCGAGGGAAATTCCCGCGCTCCCGAATCCGGCTTCCATTCCAAAACTCAGATAGTCCTCTCCCGCGTCGGCTCTGATGGCAAACCCTTCCATGGGGCGAACTTCAAGACCCGCTGAAAATTTGTAGTCCTCAAACTCCGTTCCGGTTTCAAGGTTGGTTACAATCGTAATGTCTTCGCCCAGCGGTCTTACCGCGAATCCTGCTCTGTAGACAGCTTCAACATCACTGTCACCGGGAAAATCCATTCCCCCTCTTCTCACAAGACCGAAGCTGAACCAGTCGAGGGGACGGACTACCATGCCAAGAGTGTAGAAGTTCTTTCCCGAGAAGGGGCTGGCTTTCACTGTAGGATCGAACCATGTGTAACCCACGCCGAATGACGCGATGTTCTCAAGGATATTCGTACTGGAGGAAAGGTTGAATTTCCTCATGCTGACGTCATCGTCCCACCATCCGGAAATGCCCGCGCCCGGAAATGCTATTGAAACCCTGTCGAACCCCTCAAAAGCGCTGTCGGACGCAGCCATACCCAATCTTAGTCTCAGATTATTGATAAAACTGAACCCGGCGGGATTAACAAGTTCAGGATTTCCCGCCTCGGGATATGCAACCCAGTCGAATACATCTTTCGGCCCGGGGGCGTCGTACCCTCCCGCCAGCGATACAAGAATAAACAGAATTGATATAGTGCTTAATAATCTCATGCTCTTCCCCTTTCCTGATGATAATTATCCGTATCCAGAAATGGAATATTTGTTTCACCGGGATGAAAAAGGGCTGTATGCGAAATCTGAGTACAAATCAGATGGGGTGTATAATGGGATCTTCCTTCAAAACCCTGCTGAGCGTGTAGGAAGCGGTATCAGCCTCCGTGTCCGCAAGAACAACAAAAACCCTGTTCCTGCTGGCAGCGATATGCTTGACATCGATATGCTCTTTGGCAAGTGCGCTCAATGCGAGGGTCATGGTTCCTATTACCGTTTCGCATACCGTCTCTTCAAGATCGAAGCTGAGTATCGCCAGATCATGTTGTACACTGATTTCTTCTATTCCAACTTCATCCTTGATGTCCTCAAGAACCTTACTTGCCTTTTCAAAGCAGCCTTCGGCTACGCTGAAGGATATATCTCCCTCTTCGCTTCCATGCTCCGTATTGAACATATGAACAACGTTTATTTTCTTCTGTCCAAGCGCGGTAAAAAGCAGGCCTGCTGTACCCGGTTTAGCCGGAACCCCATGACAGGTGAAACGGGTAATCTTTCTTCTTCGTGTCATCAGAATTTCGTTCATTTGTTTCCTTTCCCGCGCTTTTACCGGTATTGCACAAAGCGATCATTTCGTATTGAATCTACTCTCATACCTGCGAAAAACCAGTAAACCACTCCTACAGTTCCGGGGGACGGCAACGCCGCCCCCCGCAGTAGCATCAGCTTACAGAATCAACCGCCAGCTTTACGGCTTCCTCAATGAGTTCCATCGGCGGTTCCTTTATGAAACCTTCCTCCATAAGCCTGTTAACCAGGTTTCTGGATTCCATAATGTCTGATCTTGCTTCCTTCAGAACCTGTTCCCTTGTTTTTATCAATCCAGCAACACCATCCTTTATGGCCTGCATGGCCACATCGGCGGCTTCTTCCGGAAAAACATCCGCTTCATCCATAGTCGGAATAATGTAATCCGGGCTGAATCCTTTTTTCCTGGCGAAATTAGAGAGAGATTTCGCCGCGGCAACGGCCATGTTATCCGTGATCTTCTTTGCCCGCACCAGCAAAGCACCCTTCAGAATCCCTGGGAATCCAAGCGAATTATTAACCTGGTTAGGAAAATCTCCCCTCCCTGTGGCGACTATCGCGGCGCCAGCTTCTTTTGCTTCGTAGGGGTAGATCTCGGGGACTGGATTGGCGCATGCGAATACGATGGGATCTCGACCCATGGATCTTATCCATTCATGGGGAATAAGCCCTGGGCCTGGTCTTGAAACTGCTATCAGAACATCGGCTCCGGCGCAGGCTTCTGCATGGGTCTGTATCTTATCAGGATTCATGGCCTGGCAGAGTTCCCATTTTCTGTAGAACCGTTTATCGGCCCTGATGTCTTCCCTGTCGCTTGAAAGGCTGCCTTTTGAATCGAACATAACCATCTTTTCAGGATCGCCGCCCGCTGTTATTATCAGTCTGGCTATGGTTGTGTTGGAAGCGCCTGCGCCAATGAATACAATGCGGACATCCTCCAGCTTTTTACCGACTACTTCAAGCGCGCCAAGCAGCCCGGCAAGTGTAACACATCCGGTTCCCTGAGCATCATCATGCCATACGGGAATGTCGCATTCCTCTCTGAGTGTATCCAGAACCTTGAAACAGTTCGGCTGGGAGATATCCTCGAGATTTATTCCGCCGAAGCTTGGCTGAACCATCTTAACGAAGTCGATGATTTTATCTGCATCCGGCTTCCCATCCTCATCCCGGTTGTCGATGCACAGTGCCACTGCATCTACCCCGCCGAGATATTTCATGAGGAACGCTTTTCCTTCCATAACGCCCAGACCGCCAGGAGGAGTACAGTCGCCATCCCCAAGAACCCTTGTGGAATCGCTGACAACTCCTATAAAATTACCCTTGTTCGAAAGTTCGTATGCGGCTTCGTTGTTTTCACGAATGGTAGTTGAAACCTTTGATACGCCGGGAGTATACCAGACGTTGAACCAGTTGAAACCGTACAGCCCTGCCTTGGGAACGGTCATCATCTTTCCCTTGTAGAAGCTGTGCGTTCTGTGTGCAAGTTCCTTCAGAAAAACGGTTTTCGCTTTAGCTATCTGTTCCTCGGAAAAGTTATCGGGAAAAAGGTCGCCAAGGTTATTCAGTGTCAGGTCGAAACTCATTATTTTACCATCCTGTCAGTAGTGAAACTGTACAATATTTATTCCTCGCGACGGTACTCTGCCACTCCGGCCTCGAACAGATCGTTACCCCTGGTATCGTTGACCACAAACAGAGGCATCCTTTCAACGATCAGCCTTCTTACGGCTTCCGGGCCAAGATCTTCGTAGGCAATAACTTCTGCTTCCTTGACTGAAGAAGCTATTCCAGCCGCGGCTCCTCCCACGGCAGCAAAGTAAATACCTTTGTTTTTTACCATCGAATCCCGGACTTCCATGGATCTGGGTCCCTTTCCTATAGAGCCTTTCAGTCCGTGCTCAAGGAGAAGGGGAGTAAATACATCCATTCTGTAACTTGTTGTGGGGCCGGCGGAATTCATTACCTGCCCCGGTCTTGAGGGGGCAGGGCCTACATAATAGATAACTGCTCCCCGGAGATCAAAGGGAAGTTCCTTTCCTTCCTCGACCAGAGCAACAAGCCTTTTGTGTGCAGCATCCCGAGCGGTGTATATCTCACCGGAAAGGAACACCTTGTCCCCGGATTCAAGTTCTGATATCTGCTTTTCATCCAGGGGAGTTCTCAATTCAACCGTTTTCAATTAGCTCTCCTCCTGTCTTACTAGATAATTGTTTCGCCATGTCTGCTGACATGGCACTGAATGTTAACCGCAACCGGCATCGAAGCGATATGGCATGGAACCATTTTTATATGCACCGCCAGCGCTGTGGTCCTGCCGCCAAGCCCCTGCGGTCCGATTCCCAGGTTGTTAATTCTCCTTAGAAGATCCTTTTCAACCTCGTCGTAAACCGGATCGGGATTTGGTTCGCCTATCGTTCTCATGAGAGCTTCCTTCGCAAGCATGGCGCATCTCTCAAAACTGCCGCCCAGGCCTACTCCCACAACTATCGGAGGGCAGGGATTGCCTCCCGATCTGGAAACCCTGTCAACCACGAAATTCTTCACGCCTTCTATACCGTCGGCAGCCGTCATCATGCGTACTTCGCTCATGTTCTCAGCCCCGCCGCCTTTAGGGGCAAAGACGATTTTAACTTGATCCCCCGGAACGATTCTTGTGTAGATAACGGCCGGAGTGTTATCCGTTGTATTCTTCCTTTTAATGACGGGATCCGCAACCATCGATTTCCGGAGATAACCCTCTCCGTATCCCTGCCTCACGCCTTCGTTGACTGCGTCCTCCAGAGCACCTCCGACGAGATGCACTTCCTGTCCGACCTCCAGGAAAACGATAGCCACTCCGGTATCCTGGCATATGGGCATTTTCTCTTTTTCCGAGATATCATGATTATCAAGAATAACCTGGAGGATCTCTTTCCCCATAGGGGATTCCTCCCTCTCAAGTGATTCCCTGAGAGCCTTCTTCACATCATCCGGAAGATAGATGTTGGTTCTGATGCTCAGGTCCTTCACCGCTTCCGTTATCCTGGCAACATCAAGTTCTCTCAATTTTTTCCTCCCAATCCATCACCAACAAGATCAACAATCTGCTCTACAGTATCCGCAACAGGTATGCCATTCTCTTTTAGAACCGCAACCTTTGCATCAACGGTACTATCAGCGCCTGAGATGATAGCGCCCGCATGCCCCATCCTTTTTCCCGGAGGAGCGCTGCGGCCGACTATATAGCCCACCACAGGTTTGGTGATACCGTTTTTAACAAAGGCAGCCGCATCCTGTTCGTCCGTTCCTCCTATCTCTCCGACGATAACTATCAGCTCCGTTTCCGCGTCATTCTCAAAACGTTCAAGGTAATCGTTGTATTTCATTCCTACTATGGGATCTCCTCCCATACCTATCGCTGTTGACTGACCGTATCCGGCAAGTGATAGCTGATTGACAACTTCGTATGTTAAAGTTCCACTTCTGGAAATTACGCCCACAGAACCTCTCTTGAATATGCTTCCGGGCATGATTCCAACCTTTGATTTGTCAGGGGAAATCAGGCCGGGGCTGTTAGGACCGATAAGACCTGTGCCCAGCCCATCGAGTTCCCTCACAATTTTCGACATGTCAAGAACCGGTATACCTTCACTTACTGCCACAACAAGCTTTATTCCAGCGTTGGCTCCGGCAAGAATGGCATCGCCCGCGAAGGGGGCGGGAACGAAAATAACAGAACATTCAGCTCCGGTTTCCCTCACTGCTTCCTTTGCGGTGTTGAATACAGGGAAATCCTGAAAACTGCTGCCGCCTTTTCCCGGGTGAACTCCCGCGACCACATTAGTTCCGTACAGTGCCATCTGTTCCGCATGGAAAGATCCATCACGGCCAAGACCCTGTACCATTACCCTGGTATTCTTGTCCAGAAGTATGCTCATAAGTTTCCCCCTCCCTCTTTCGCAAGACGGATGGCTTCCCTGGCTCCCTTTGTCATATCCTTCATTGCCGTAATCCCAAAATCGGAAAGGATTTTGATTCCTTCCTCCTCGTTGGTTCCGGTAAGTCGAACAACAAGGGGAAGATCTGTTTTGATTTCCTGAAGTGCTGCAACCAGGCCGTTCGCGACATCATCACATCGGGTAATACCACCAAAAACATTTATGAATATGGCTGTTACTTTATCATCCGAGACAAGAAGCTCCATTGCATGAATAACTTTCTCAGGGCTTGAACTTCCCCCAATGTCGAGGAAATTGGCCGGTGTGCCTCCAAGATGCTTTATCACATCCATGGTTGCCATGGCCAGACCCGCGCCATTGACCATGCAGCCTATTTCTCCCTCAAGCTGCACATAACTCAATCCATGGCTTTTCGCGTCGAGTTCTTTTTTCTCTGAGGGTGTGGGGAGCCGCAGTTCTTCCATCACAGGATGCTTGAATATCGCATTGTCATCAAGAACTATCTTAGCATCAAGAGCGATGATTGAACCGTCCTTGAGTTCAGCAAGGGGATTTATCTCTGCCAGAGAAGCATCAACATCATGAAAACACTTCCAAAGTTTCACCATTATTGAAGCTGCCGCCATGGCCTTTTTCTTATCGTTGAACAATCTGAATGCAAGCTGTTTCGCTTCGAAAGAACGAAGCCCCCTCTCAGGATTGATCTCCTGGAAAAATATCAGCTCCGGTGTTTCCGCGGCCACCTTCTCGATATCCATCCCGCCCGATGCGGAGACCATCATAACCGGGAGTTTCTTCCTTCTGTCAATTGTGATGCCAACGTAGTACTCGCCTGATATGGATACCGCCGGGTCAACAAGCAGCCTCTCAACCTTAAAACCCTTTATATCCATACCAAGTATGGATTCAGATGCCATGTAGGCTTCCGCCGGCGTTCCGGCAAGTTTCACTCCTCCTGCCTTACCTCTGCCTCCTGCCTGAACCTGCGCCTTGATAACCACCGGACATCCGATTTTTTCGGCAGCGCTTCTGGCTTCCTCAGCCGTGGTTACCATTACTCCTTCAGGTGCGGGGATACCGTAATCCATGAACAATCTCTTTGCCTGAAATTCTTCGAGTTTCATTACCCTCCATACTGTTTTTTGTAAGACGAAAACCAAAGGAAATCGCACGTTACATAAATAATCAGCATAAACAATATCACATACACATTAGTCGTACAAGTGATGCTATTTCCAGGGCCTCTATAAGCTGCATGGAGTTCTTTTTTCGAATTGAGAATACGACCGTTACTGCAAAGCACAGTCCGATGTTTATATTCGGTAATCAATGAATATCATAGAACAGCTGAGAGGGTTGTATGACAGACAAAGAAATCAGAACGAGACTTGCCCCGTCACCAACCGGGGATCCTCACGTGGGGACAGCCTATCAGGCCCTTTTCGGATATGTCTGGGCAAAGAAGAACAATGGCAGTTTTATTCTGCGAATCGAGGATACCGACAGAGATCGATCTACAGGAGAATCGGAAAAAGCTATTATTGATTCCCTAAAATGGCTCGGCCTGGATTGGGATGAAGGCCCGGAAATCGGCGGGCCCCACGGCCCTTACAGACAGAGCGAGAGGCTTGAAATCTACCATGAATACATCAACAGGTTGATTGCGGAGGGTCATGCGTATCCCTGTTTCTGCAGCAGGGAACGTCTTGCTGAAGTCCGAAACGAAAGACAGAAAGCCGGCGCGTCCAGCGGCTACGACAGGAAGTGCAGAGACATCCCTCCCGAGGAAGCCACGAAGAGAGTTGAAGCCGGTGAGGAATTCACTGTCAGAATGAAGGTTCCCCTTGAGGGCACGTGCGTGTTTGAGGATCTGCTCCGTGGAAAAATAGAGAAGGACTGGACATCCATTGACGACCAGGTGATAATGAAAGCTGACGGATTTCCAACGTACCATCTCGCGGTAGTAGTTGACGATCACCTTATGGAAATTTCCCATATCATACGGGGAGAGGAGTGGATTAACTCGGTGCCGAAGCATGTCCTTCTTTACGAGTTCTTCGGATGGGAACCGCCCGTGTTCTGTCATCTTCCCCTTCTCCGCAACAAGGATAAAAGTAAGCTTTCCAAGCGGAAAAATCCCGTATCCATAGACTGGTACAGGAAGACAGGCATTCTTCCGGAAGCCCTTCTGAATTATTTAGGGATGATGGGCTGGCACCTTTCGGATGACAGAGAAAAATTCTCCCTTCAGGAGATGATAGAAAATTTCAGTCTTGAGGATATCAGCCTCGGAGGCCCGGTTTTTGATCTTGACAAGCTTCTCTGGCTCAACGGCAGGTATATAAGAGAGGATTTTTCGACAAATGAACTTCTTGACAGGCTTGTTGAGTGGGGACTTAACAAAGATCACTTTAAAAAGATTCTCGAAATCTGCAAGGGCAGAATGAACCGCCTTTCGGACTGGGGAGATCTGACGAATCACTTCTTCAATAGCAGAATTCCCCTCTCAAAGGAAGAATTGCTTATGAAGGAAATGGATGAAACCCACTCGTGCGAAATCCTGCAGATAATTCTCTGGGAACTGGAAAAGCTGGACAGTTTCAGCAAGGAGAGCATCTACATTCTTTTCAAAAACCTCTCCGAGAAGCTGGACATCAAGTTGAAATATCTTACGCAGCCTTTGTATATCGCTATCAGCGGCAAATCCGTTTCAACCCCTCTTTTCGACACGATGGAAATTCTGGGAAGCGATATAATCCGCATGAGAATCAGATGTGCCATGGAAGAACTGGGAAGTCTCTCAGGAAAGAAGCTTAAAAAACTGGAGAAGAAATACAACTCGCTGTTCGACAATAGCTGAAAGTATCCTCCGGACTTGACCAAATGGCCTGCATACCCGATATTTGCGGCCTGTAATCAATGCGCTCCCATCGTCTAGCGGCTAGGACGCTGGCCTCTCACGCCGGAAACCGGGGTTCGATTCCCCGTGGGAGCGCCAT
>JAIORS010000127.1 GCA_021108005.1 Candidatus Aegiribacteria sp. | reverse complement strand
GGCGATCTATTCAGAATTTCAAAGAGCTGGTACTTTGATCATGAAACAAAAGTTTTACCTCAATATATTATGAGGTGACCTATCCCTCAATATTAATCAAGAGGGGGGGTACGCTTTTATAGCAAAGTTAGCAGGGGGATATACTTTTAAATTGTTAAATTCAGACATGTGCACATAAAACAAGGAAAGCAATTATGGATCAAATCACAAAAGGAATTCATGAAATATACGACACCCGTGAGAAATACATCATAGTTGGTTTAACTGGCCGTACAGGTTCTGGATGCACTACAACCGCTGAGATTTTAGCTACAGCTCGAGAAAAATTAAAACTATCTCAACCTCAATTGCTTGGGAATAACGAAAACGAGTCTCGTAAATTTTCTATTATAAAAAGATACGTAGAGAATAATTGGGTGCCTTTTGAAAAAATTGAAATCAAGAATATTATTACATCCTTTATCTTAGAAACAGCTAAAGAAAAATTTATTTCTTATATTTCTAACTTCATAGAACCTGATAACGAAGAAAAAAGAAAAATAATAACTGAATCATTTCTAAAAGAATGTGGTGTCGAATATGACAGTCACAGAAAAAAACGATTGGAACTTAAGAAAAGGGAAATTAAAGACATCAAGGAAAGGCATAGAAGAAATAAACTATTCTATTTTAAAGATTTACCCCCTTTCACTGAAAAACTTAAAAAGTGTTTAGATAACCTTTCCTCAAAAAACTATATAAAAGTCTTTCAAAAAGTTGGGGATAACATTCGTTCATCTGGTTGTGCAGTGTCAGATGAGTTTTCAGCAGAAAATATCTTTGCTATTTCGAAAAGAGTGAACAGGCTCCTTAAAATTTTTACCTATCAATCCATACACTCAAATACAAAGACCTTTGTTGTTATAGACACACTACGGAACCCATTTGAAGCACTTTATTTTAGAGAGAGATACTCCGCTTTTTATTTAATGGCCTTAAACACTGAAGACTCAACAAGAAAAGAAAGGCTTCAAATTCAAAATGACTTAAGTGCGAGTGAAATTGTAACTATTGATAATAAAGAATGGGATACAGTTAAGACTGAGTACTCTGAATTTGTCTCTCAAAACATCCAGAAGTGTTATGATTTAGCAGATATACATGTGTCAAATCCCCAGCTTGGTGCTGATGACTTTACTTATCTTCAATGGCAAATCGCAAAATTTATTGCGTTAATAATGCACCCTGGAATAATTATGCCATCCAGCATTGAGAGGTGTATGCAAATTGCGAATACTGCAAAACTTAATTCGGGCTGCTTAAGCAGACAGGTTGGAGCATGTGTTACAAATGCTTCTTTTTCTGTGAAAGCATTAGGTTGGAATACAACTCCTGAGGGGCAAACACCTTGTAGCCTACGCAATGTATATGATTTGATTTCCCATAAAGATGATAAAGCTTTTAGTCATTACGAAAATAATGATCTTGATTTTAGAACACTGACCAAAAAGATTTATGATAACGATGAAACAAAGAAAAAATTAATTCATTTGAATGGAAGAAATGTATCTTACTGTTTCAAAGACATAAAAAATGACTTAGACAAAGGAAAAAATCAAGTTCATACTATAGCTTTGCATGGTGAAGAAAATGCGTTTTTGCAAATAGTTAAGTATGGTGGACAAGGTATAAAGGGTGGCAAGCTATTCACAACATCTAGCCCATGCGAACTTTGTGCAAAAAAGGCATATCAACTAGGCATTGACGAAATATTTTTTATCGACCCGTATCCTGGAATATCTGAAAGTCATATTCTAAACTCAGGAATCAAGGTACCAGAATTGACAATGTTTAGTGGGGCTATTGGTCGAGCGTATCATCAAATCTACGAACCTATAATGCCCGTAAAAGATGAAATAAATTCAATTTTAAAAATCGAGTCAAAAGATTATTACAAAGAACTTAAAAAAGAAAACAAGAAATTAAAGGAAGAAAATGAACTGCTAAAAGGTATCCAAACTGAGGAAGAATCTAACCAGGCTAATTCTCGTGCCAAGATAAATCCGAGACCTTGGAATTGGGAGAAATCCCATGAAATTGGTTAATGTTATCCAGTGGGTGAGAGTCGTAATAGCTCAAGTCCCATCTAACTAAAGTTTAGCCAACAGGTTAGTAGTGAAGTCTGCGGGCAAAGCCAGAACGGGAGACCGGAATGGAAGTCCGAAGCCAGATGGATCAAGGGTGCAGGCTCTGTATTGAGCCCCGAAAAATGTATAGTTGTGGTCATTGGATAACCTCGCAAGAGGGAAAAGCCGACGCTTTGGATGCAGCGGAAGGCAGCAGTCCTGAATGCGCTATGGCAAGTATTCAGGACACCACCGGGGTCTTAGACCAGGGCATGTGTTCAAAGGGGTAGCTCGGGAACTTGGGAGATCCAAATGTTTCCTTGCGTAAAAGAACGGTA
>JAIORS010000126.1 GCA_021108005.1 Candidatus Aegiribacteria sp. | reverse complement strand
TTCTACCTGTCCAGTATTTCCGCGTAAGGCACAAACATACCGGTGACCCGAGTAAACCAGATTATTTCTCCTCTGTCGTAGATACGGAATCTACCTCGAATCGGTGCCGTGTTCGGATCTCCCTCTCCACCTGGTCTATGAACTTCCCTGATGGCGATATCATAGTAATCTCTGTAGACATCCTCGGAAGAATTGTCAAGGTGCTCAATACCAAATGATAACCCTTCGGGGAACGAAGATCCGTATATGTCGTCCTCCGAAAGCTTATCTATCAGAAAATCCAATGCGTCGTCGTATGAATGAATCAGAACAGGTATTGCCGATGCATGTGCTTCTTCGGGTAAGAATTGCCATTCGTATGGCATCTCACCGTAAGATAGTCGTACCCTGTACCCGTATTCGAGAGTTTCGCCGGTCAGAGCTACCCAAAAGTCTTTATCTTCCTGTATGCCCAGGCTAGGAATCTGATGAATGAGAATGTACTCTCCTGGTGATTCGAATACGCTTATTTCTAAATGTTCTGCCGACTCACGAAGGAATTGAGAAACCCGTTCGAAATCTCCCTTAGCGTCTTCCGATGATTCTCTTACGGCCCTGTATTCCATTGAACCTATATAGTCATCAATCCAGTCTTCAACGCTCCACCCAGGAAGACTGAGGAGTGTCTTCGTGACCTGTCTCGATTCCCCTCCCCACCGGACATCCTGCGAAGCCCAGCTGATTTCCCAGTCGGAAGGCATCACACCCCTCATGTCGAAACTGCAAAGAGGTGGCGCAAGACCTACAAAATCACTGAAATCTGTGGGAGTCGGAGGAACAGCGTTTCTCCCTTCCTCCCCGCTGACATTTATAGCGTACGTATCAGGATACTTCCACAGGATGAAGCACGCTACCTGCGATGCATAATCGGAGGTTTCAAATGGCCCGAGGTACACCAGCCATCCTCTGTAACCTGATAGGGAGGCCCAGTCGGGAATCCACAGGTATCCCGTATACTGACCGAACAGACTGCCAAGTTCTTCAGCCAACATTTCAGCGCCAGCTTCATCATCCAGAACTTCGCAGACAACCACCCAGCCGAATTCATCTGTATCCAAATCACCAAATGCAGTATCCGATATGCAAAAAGTTACAAGCAGGGCCAGGATCGCGGCAGACATTATTCGCATGATAATCTCCTTAAGTATAGGCTTTCCCAATACTTGAATATCAGCAATAGACTCTGTCTGTCAATGTAGAATTGAGGATGCCGCTTTTTCAGTAATTCGGACCGGTGCCCAGGATTCTCCTGGCGGAGGAGTACCTTCGGGAGTAGTTCGAATGGCTCAGGGGAGTTATTATCACTCCCCGGTCAAGGTACGATGAGCAGTGGATGAAATCTCCATTTCCCATGAATATACCTGTATGCTTTGGATTGTTGAATACAAGCAGATCTCCAGGCTGAAGGTCTTCACGGTCAACGGCAACTCCCATGGTTTCCATAGCGCTTACGGTTCGGGGAAGGGGAACTCCGTTGTCATTGAATACCCTCCAGGCAAGGCCGCTGCAGTCGAATCCGTTAGTGTCGGTTCCGCCGTATACATAGGGCACGCCGAGGAAGGAAACGGCATCACTGAGAATCCTGTCCACAAGGGAAGAGGGCTCCTCCTCAAGGCACTCTGTGGCTCCTTCCTCATCAAGAACAGGCAGAATGTTCTCATCCATCAGAAGCGTGTTGTCATCGAGCACGAGTTCAAGGTATTCCATTGACCAGTTGCCCTCATGCCTTCCAATTCCGTGCATGAATAGAGGAAAATGCACGAAGTCGATTTTCTCGCGATTGATCAGTGCGGAATATCCGCCATTTATCACAACTGCGAAAGGGAAGTGTGTGTCCGGAAGATTGTACTGTTCAATCAAATCCGCGGTGGAATCATCGGTGATGTGATGGTATGTGACTTCGTACGGATCAGTGTACTCCTCAAGAACTTCAATCACCCGACCAAGTGTTTCGAGCGAGGGCGGCATGTTTTTATAGAACACTTGAATTGTACTTATGGAAACCTCCCCGGACGATACCGGTAAGGCAAGCAATACTAATAACAGGATGTTAATCAATTTACCCTCAACTTTTTTTCTTATGAATGATTCAGTACAGATCTGCAAATTCTACATTATCTGACCCTCTGTAATCAGTCTACAGCAGGTATTAACCTGAAGAGGGAGAATAGTTCCAAAACAGCTATGATTTCATCATTGATCTGAAGGGTGGGTCCATGAGAAGAAGAAATGCGGACTTGACTGAGCAATACCTGCTCAGAACGCATTCCACCTTAGTTTTTACATTCTCAATATGCCTGTTGATCGCAGTTCTATCCATGGTTTTTTAATCTGATTCGTGCAGATCGCATATCAGCTTTCCTCCGGATGCCACATTATTCGGAGAGTTCTCCTGAAGCAGAACGACTATGATTTTCTCAGGAAGTCCGTAAAGAACACTTGCGGCGGAGGTTACTTCCTTCACGAACTGCCGCTTTTTATCTATATCCGCAACCTCTGGCCCATCAACCCTGATAATAGGCATTCAGATCCTCCTTTGATTATAGCGAAGTACCATAGTGCTGCGGGGAAAACTTGCTTCCTGCAGCAGTTATTATCTGCCATTGCTTGAATACATGAACAATTTTTCAATTCTACTTAGAAAAAAATCTCTGCTCCATAGCAGGACAGTTTCAACTTCTCTCTCTGGAAGAAACCTTAAAATGTCATCCTTTGCAGCATTCCAGTCAAGAGAGCTGATTCTTTCGATGAGAGCAAACTTAAGCCAGTATGGAGTTACGTTGATGTCACTATCTTCCCAGGGACCGGATTGGACTAAAGTATTTTCAAGATACTCAAGATCGGGTTCAACATGTTTTGATACGAACCACTGAAAGTCGAACAGATCACGCCCCTTCGTATATTGTCTGCAAAGTAGAGCGTGACATTTCCCGGCGAACAAACAGTTGATAGTTGGAATCTGTAATCGATACGGAAGAGGAAAATCAAGAAACGATGTCTCCGAAGACAACCCTGAAGGCGGGTTAACATCAATATCAAGCCTGGTCATGATTTTTCTTCTGGGGTCTTGTGTATGTGTAAATGAGACAATATCCGAGAGAGAGCCCTGCCTGACAAGCATCTTCTTCACTGGACTTGTCTGGTTTTCTTTGTTTAGAAACTCAGGTTCAAAACCATACAGATTGCATCGAGTGGTGATCTTCTTTTCATATGCACTCCAGTCGAATTGCGGTTGTGCGGCCAGGATGATAAAATCGAGATCCTCTGAGAATCTTCTCAACCCGTGAACAAGTCTGAGGCAGGTTCCTCCCTGGAAAACAGCCAGATTGAAGAAATCTGTATCGGAAAGCCCCGAAAGAATTACTTCCTGAAGAATCTCCCTTAACGCATCAAATTCTCCCTCAGCCGTTTCTGCGTTATATCCTTTCAGCCGCTCCTCAAGGATTCTGCTCATTGAAACAACTCCTGCTCCAGTTTTCGCAAGTATTTCCGAACACGGTGTGATTTGAACGCAGAGATAACCAGCTCTATATCCATCCGTTCAAGGGTTTCAAATTCATATTCATTCACTCTGAGGTTTTCGGTGATATATTCAATCCCGGTCCATTTCAGTTTTCGCTCGTAAACCAGATCAGCAAGCGCGCGAAGGGCGGATGCTACAAGAAATGATTGTGCTCCTGCGTCGACGCGTTCTACCATGATAAGGAAATCCTTTTTCCCAAAGGGAATGCGAACGTAGTTGAATCTTCCAAGTTCAGTTTCAATAGTCCTGCTTCGCGAAGAGCGAACAGCACTGCTGATAACCGGCACACTTTCGGGAATCCATCCATGAAATGACAAAGCGCTTTCGAAAGACACATAGCTCTCTTCAACCATCTTATTCGCCAGGTGAAAGGAAACAGGTTTCTGACTTCTATATTTCGAACAGAGAATATAGAAACCTCTCCTGAGGCGAATCAGTTCTCCAGCAGACATGGCTCTGTAAACAAGGCTTTGAATTCGCCTGGGACTGCCATTGAAAACATGATAAAGATCGTCAGTACGAATTACACGATCACGAAATCCAGCATCGATCAACTTTTCAATAGAAGCAAGCATACGCCTCGTTTCGTACGATACTCTCGTTAATTGAGTGTATCTTACAGAAATATAGCGTACTATGTTTTCAATGTCACCATTTCAGCTGTAAGCGTATTCTCTGTACCATTCTCCGCCTGCAAACCTTTGGTGATTGATCCAGACTGGAATCAGGACCAGCTTCGGAGAAGAGATAAAGGTTCCAGTCATAGTAGTTATAGCTGTCACTGACATCGTCTATTATAAGACT
>JAIORS010000125.1 GCA_021108005.1 Candidatus Aegiribacteria sp. | reverse complement strand
GTCGACACACGGATTTTCAGTCCGTTGCTCTACCAACTGAGCTACCCCGGCACCGTTCGAGCCAATTTACGAAAACGAATTCAAAAGGTCAAGGTAGAAGGGCCGGGATTTATCCCGGCCCCCCGTGTTTACTTTATTATATGCAGCCAGTCGCCAAGCAGATACTGTATTCTGCCTATGAGCAGGCTGATTCGGCCCATAACGGTAAATCCGAAAGTAGCGCCGAAACCGAGCATGATTATCCAGATACCTATTTTTGAACCTGTGCCGAAGAACAGCCCTTTATGCGGTTTGGAGAAGAAGAAGTAGATCAGTGCCGCTAGTGTTCCAAAAATCAGTACGATATTTCCGAATACTACATGCCATGGCATTCCCGACTGATAGAACGGCTGCATGGCAGCCTCGAGCTGTCTTAAAACGTCGGTCTTCATGGTCAACGGAAAACTCACACCCATAGCTGTTCCCATGAGAAATGCTATCGGATATCTGGAAAGCCAGGCTATACCGGGTATGAACCTGGTTATGTAAAGAATACCGAGGATGGCTGGAATAAGAAGAATCCAGTGGTTTCCGCTGAGCAGGGGCTCTATCAACCTCGGCTTCAGAGTTATTTCAAAAGTAATCGCCATCGTGTAACCAAGCGATATTCCAACAACAAGATGTTCAGCGAGGCGATATACAGGGTTTTCCTTATAAAGGAAGGAGTAGATGGCAAGGGTAAAGAAAGCTCCTATCCAGATCCCTATCGTTTCGTACATTTTCTACCCCCTTCCCTTCAATTTAGTCTTCTTGTTAAAACCCCCGGCGAAGAAAGCGATATTGCCCATGATTATAAGCAGGATTATCAGCAGATGCGCAGCTGACTGAACATCCATTCCTGTGAATGCCTTGCCGGTGGTTTCGGTTATTCCGTTTTCAAAAAGCAGGACCTCGTATTCCGCCGCGCCACGCAGGCCGCCCATCTGGCCGATTATCTGGCCGGACTGAATGTAAGGATAGTAATCGGTTGCCATAACTGCTGTCACCCCGAAGGCAACAGGGAGACCGATCTTCTCCCTTCCATAGACTATCCAGGCCCTGCAAGCGCTTGAGCCAGCTGTTGTTAGAGCTAGATCAATCTCCCGCAGGCTCTTATGCTCTCTGAGCATCGGCATTTCACTCAGTGGATTGCCGTAGGTGTCCTGTGGATACTGAGCCTCGATAGAAGCGGTCATTCCAAGAATAACAAGGCTGAAAACGGGCGCATAACCTAGTAATGCGAAATCCCTGCCTTCGAAAACCCATCCGGAGGCATTTTCAGGAAGTTCATTTCCATCGTTTTCCCACGCGGCAACCAGTTCATCCTTGTCCGTTATTCCGGCTTCCCTGAAATCAGCCCATTCTTCGAATGATACTCTCTGGTAGAAAACGGAAAGCGCAGGATTGGTTACGTAATCCAGTGCCCCTATAGCCATACCGTGGCCAAGGGGAGGGTAGGCTGTCATGAAAACAGGTACATCGTTATAGAATGCATGTCTCATAACCGCCACAGCCATGGGCGTATTCTCAGCCTGAGTTCCGGGAGCGTAATCGAAACTTATGAATATAGCATCTTCTTTATCCAGTTCATTGACGTAATCGAAAATGCTTTCAACTTCCGTAGTGGTGGTTATCGGCATTCCTATTCCCACCAGGAACGGAATAATCGATACAACACCTATTGCAAGGAAGATCCAGCGCCGATCAATATTAAGCATCTTTCCCCATATATTCACAGTGCCACCTACTTCCCTGCTCCGCCGAGCCAATTACGCTCGACGCCGAATATTATTTTAAGGTTTGTAGCCAGTATGCCGAATCCAACTCCCAGCATAATTGCCCGTTTAGCAGCAAGGTTGGGATAGCGGAGAATCCAGAGTCCTGTTTCCGGCAGCCATCTGCCGAATATCTCTCCTATAGGAACCTGACCCAGCATTACAACCACCGCAGCAAGAAGCAATACCGTGGCAAGGGCGGATTTCGCCCTGAACGCCCGGAATGCGGCGCTTGCTATATAAAAAGCAAGCAGACTGAACATGGTTGACTGAATGGGAACCTGGATATGCATAAAAAAGAAATGGAAAACACTCGGATTGTCCATTCCTCCGCCAAGTGATTGAGGCCAGACATGAGCGAGAAGCGGCATTGCGTAAAGCGGTATTAAAACAGCCCAGCTGTACTGCCAGTTTTTGGCCTTCCTGCGTATTTTGTGAGAATGCACCCTTGTAAGGCTTCCAACTCCGAGTACCAGAGCGAAGGCTCCAACAATTGGTGCCCATTGCGTGTAGTTGTTGAACACGACCTGTGAGTACTGGTGGGGAACAAAGTACTGAATCATCATCAGTATTCCGCCCACCATGACTATCATAAGCGGAACAGTTCTTTTCACTGTTCAGACTCCTTTCCGGTGGGCTAATCCACTACTGGCATGGTTATAATATGACGCACCCATTCGAGGGTGTGTGTTCCTGCAATAAGATCAACTATTCCCAGCAGCAAAGCCAGTGTAACGAAACCCATGATTATTGCCTTACAGGCATCCTGTCCCTTTACAGCACCAACCTGCTTTGGCTCACGACCAAGGTATGCGCTGGCCGCATAAAGTTCCTCGCCTATAAGTGTATAGTCACAGGTGGTTATGAAGAACGGCAACTGGGTAACTGCATCTGTACCGGCTATCTGAATGGCTCCGGACAGGGAACCCGTCTCTGCCAGAAGGAGTGATTCTGCCCAGAACATGCCAAGGTAAAAGTTCGTTGCCGGCGTTTCCCTCATCATTATACCGTTGACAGCTGCCACGAAAGCGAACTGGCTGGTGGTAACAAAGAAAACCGAGTCCGGATCGTATGCGTCGGGCCGGCCAGCCTCAAGGTAGGCCTGCTTAACGACTTCGTCGGCAATTGTGTAAACGATTGGATCTCGGTTGGGAACCATCAGAGGGGTCTGATACTGAGCTATCTTCTTGGCCACTCTTCCCAGGATAGTCAGACTTGCAATTGTCGCAACATCCTCGATATAAGACAACCCGGGTACGTAAAGAATTGGCCTCCCCATTTCGGTTGCACGGCCGATGGCCTCATCAATTGCCTCGATACCGGCAATTGGCCTGAGATACATTTTCGCACCCTTCTGTGCCTTCCCGAAATAGTAGAAGATAAGGAACATGAACACTGCTGCTGCAATAAGCACCCTGGTTTTCCCTGTATGGTAGATTTCACCCACTGAAGCAATTTCAGCATTGCATATAGGACCGAAATACTCGTTTTCATCTATAGATACAGAGGCAACTCTGTATTCGTACAGGGTTCCCGGTTCTATCGGGTATTCAGGATCGTAGCCGTCAATGAATTCATAAGGTTCATCTTCAGGAATCATCTTGATAAGACTCCAGGCATCTTCACTCACATTGCCAAACTCACGTCTGTAAACATTGTAGCAGAAAATACCTTCGGAATTCGTAGCAGGTTCAAACGAAACAATAAGCTGGTCTCCAGCATCATTTGGTTTGTTCTGTACGGTAACAATACCTGGTATATCCAGACCGGGATCGGGTTCTTCCAGCTGCTCTCCTTCTGCTGGCTGCAACTCCGTTTCATTTGCCGAGGGCGAATTATCAACTGGTGTCAAAATTTCGTCATCGCCCTGAGCAACTGACAGAGAAGGCAACAGAAGGAGAATCATGAGAACTGGAATTCCTATCCAGTTTTTCCGCATGGATCCACCTTTCATTTTAATGTTGTTTTCTATTATTCGAAGAATTCGTTAATCTTGCGGGCCACTTCTGCCCCCACCCGTTTTGAAGCGGCTGCGCTTCCAGCTCCAATGTGGGGCGTAGCAACCGTTCTTTCAAATTCAACAAGTGGGTTTCCTTTGGATGGTTCCTCTTCGTAAACATCAACTCCCGTGGCGAATACCTTCCCGGATTCCATAGCTTCCAGCAGGGCAGTTTCGTTAATCGTACCTCCCCTGGCACAGTTCACTACGATTACTCCATCCTTCATCATGTCGAACTGAGGAGTATCAAGAAGGTAATGTGTTTCTTTGGTATGGGGTATATGGAGACTTACGAAGTCGGATTCTTTACATAGTGTATCAAGATCAACTTTCTGCGCGCCTTCTGCTTCATCAATAAAGGGATCGTAAAAAATGACTTTCATCCCGAATCCCTTTGCCCTTTTAGCCACTTCCTGTGAAATGCGTCCGTATCCGATAAGGCCGAGGGTTGAATGCCAGAGTTCTTTGCCTTTGCCGTACGCTTTCTTGTTCCACTCACCTTTTTTCATAGTGCAGTTCGCGGGACCCAGAAAACGGCTGCATGCCAGCATGTGCGCTATTGCAAGTTCGGCTACCGCGACGCTGCTTGCGGAAGGAGTATTCTGTACCGAGATACCCAGTTCAGCAGCGTCATCAAGGTCGATGTTATCAAGCCCGACGCCTCCACGGACTATCAGCTTGAGATTTCCCCTGGCCGCCTTTTCGAGAACGGGTTTTCTAACCTTTGTAGCGCTGCGAACAACCAGAGCGTCGAACTGGGGAGCTGTCACCAGAAGTTCTTCAGGGGACATTCCTATTTTTTCAACAACTTCGTGCCCACCGCTGCGGATAGCCTCAAGGGCATCTTCAGCAACTGCGTCACAGATAAGTACTCGAGCCATTTATTTCCTCCTGTCTCAATTATTTGAATAAGAATTTGTACCATAATCCAAGATATATTGCATACTACAGATGCTCAGGATTCAAGTCAATAACACGGGGGGTTTCAAAGAGTTCATCCGTTCGTTGGAATGCGATTCATTACAAGTATTCTCCGCGCTTTTTCAGTAATTTCAAATGCCGTAAGACCGAATCTTTCCATTACTTCGGTTGGAGATCCACTGGTGCCGAAGCTGTCCTGAACTGCTACAACGCCCATCTTAACAGGCATCTCCAGCGCCAGAGTCTCCGCTACGGCCCCGAACAGGCCGCCCGTTACCTGATGATCTTCGGCTACGATAACGGCTCCTGTCCTGGCAGCCTGCTCCTGCAGAAGCTTTTTGTCCAGCGGTTTAACTGAAACCATGTCAATCACTCCCGCCGAAATACCTCTATCCTTTAATATTGATGCGGCTTCAAGGGACGAACTCACCATCGCTCCGCATGCGACCAGGGTTACATCGTTACCTTCCCTGAGCAGATTCCCTCTGCCTATCTCCACCTGTTCATCAATACTGTAAACCTGCGGAACCGGATTTCTTCCGAAGCGAATATAAACTGGTCCGTCAACATCCAGAGAAGCGAGAACAGATGCTCTTGTCTGATTGGAGTCAGCCGGTACGAGAATCTTCATATTCGGAAGCACACGCATGATGGCCACGTCCTCAAGGGCCTGATGTGTCGCTCCATCTGGTCCTACACTTATTCCGCCATGGGCGCCGGCTATCCTTACTTTCAGATTCATGTAGCAGATGCTTGTTCGTATTTGATCCCATGCTCGGCCGGCAACGAATACACCGTACGTTCCAACGAATGGTATAAAACCCTCAAGAGCAAAACCGGCAGCTTCGCCCAGCATATCCTGCTCACTTACTCCAAGGTTAAAGAACCTGCCCGGGAATTCCTCTCCGAATGAAGAGCTGCCTATAGACCGCGAAACATCACCCTCGATAACTACAACGCGGCTATTCTCTCTTCCTGCCTGCAGTATTCCCTCAACGTAGCCTTCCCGCGTTGGTTTTAGATCTTTCATGAAAGGCCTCCCTGTATCTCCTTCACAGCTGCAGCGTATTCATCCTCATTCGGACATCTGCCATGCCATTTGCAGTTACCCTCCATGAATGAAACACCTTTCCCTTTCACCGTATCGGCGATAATAACCGACGGGAAAGAGGTTTCCCGGCAGTGTTCAAATGCCTTCTCGATAGATGGGAAGCTGTGTCCATCGGCTACGATCACATCCCATCCGAATGCCAGCCATTTATCGGCAAGAGGTTCTATCTCCATGACTTCGGAAACGGTTCCATCCAGCTGCACACGGTTCCTGTCTACAATCGCTGTAAGATGGTTCAGATTGTAATGAGATGCGGTCATTGCCGCTTCCCAGACGCTTCCTTCCTGGAGTTCTCCATCTCCCAGCAGACAGTAAACGCGGCTCTTTCTTTTATTCAGCCTTATCCCGTGGGCTATGCCACAGGCTATTGGAAGACCATGACCGAGACTGCCCGTGGAGGCATCAAGCCCTGGAAGGTCGATCATGTTCGGATGCCCCTGGAGTCTGGAACCCAGTTTTCTGAAGGTCAGAAGCTCCGAAGGATCAAAATATCCCCTTCTGGCAAGAACGGAGTACAGGGCGGGACATGCGTGACCTTTCGAGAGAACGAATCTGTCTCTCTTCTTCCAGCGTGGCTCACCTGGACGGATATTCATTACATTCCAGTAAAGCTCAACAAGTATCTCAATCGCTGAAAACGACCCGCCGGGATGACCGCTTCCAGCACATCGAATCATCTCAAGCACATCCAGTCGAACCCCCAGGGTCAGGTCTTGCATCCGGGCATTATCTATCATTTATTATCTCCTATTAGAAAGAAACTGCCTCTCAATCAAGGTCTTGTACTGAACCTTTCTGCTTTAGAATTGGAATAGGCACATACCCTGTTACCAATGTTTTGGGTTCGTCAAATCCAAAATCGACGGTTATTCTCCATTCGGATCCTGATTTCACAACCTTTTTCACCAGTCCTCTGCCGTATCGAGGATGATTGATAAGATTTCCCCTGCTGTAGACCAGAGCGCTTTCATCCGTTTCTTCGATGTCGTCTCTTCCGTTTGCAAATACCTTCCCGACAGGCGGTATTCTATTTTCCCCACTCGCGATTTCGTTTATGAATCTGGACGGACCCGATTGCGAAACGCCGCCCCTTCTCCTGTTAATTGCGCAAGTCAGCACAAGCCTCTTCTGGGCTCGAGTCATTCCTACATAAAGCAACCTTCTTTCCTCTTCCATATCGGAGGGAACGTACTCTCCAGGCCTGATGAAAGGCAGCATACCCTCCTCAAGCCCCGCGATGAAAACAGTATTGAATTCAAGGCCTTTCGCGCAGTGAAGGGTCATGAGAGCTATTTTACCACTGTTTTCGCCCTCGTACTCGTCAACTGTGGTTGCCAGACTGATCTCGGTCATGAAACCCGGCAGGCCTCCGCCTGGTACAGCCTGATCGTATTCCGATACACTTTTTCTGAACTCGGCAATATTCTCAAGTCGTGATTGATCCGTAATATCTTCAGTATCGTACTGTCGGGCTAAACCTGTACTATCAAGAAGACCGTCAACTATTTCGGATACTGATATCCCTTCTGCAACATTTCCTTCGGCCAGTCTGAACCATTCTCCAAGACTTTTCAACTCCTTCGAAGCCCTCGAAGCGATTCCGCTTATATTATCTGAAATGAACATGGCATCCATGGGATCAAGTTTCTTCGAATCCACAAAGTCAAAGAAGGCCGCTCTCCCTTTCCTCCCAAGACCTCGAGGGGGTTTATTGATTATCCGTTCAAGACTTAGGCGGTCATCATGGTTGATGAGAACCCTCAGGTAAGCAATTATATCCTTGATCTCCATCCGTTCGTAGAATCTCTGCGATCCCACAACTTCGTAGTTGATTCCATGTTTTCTGCAAGCTGTCTCGAGCTGGCGTGACTGGGCATTTGTTCTGTAAAGAACAGCTATGCATTCGCGCGAAAGTGAACTGTCCTCAACGAGTTCCCTTATCTCCCCAAGTATCCATTCCGCCTCTTCGATTTCATTGTAAAGAGATCTAACCTTTATTGGAAGTCCTGCTTCCTGCCTTGTCCAGAGTGTTTTACCGTGTCTTTTTCTATTATGATTTACCAGTGCAGATGCCCCGCGAAGGATATTGCCTGTCGATCTGTAATTCTCTTCCAGCCTAATAATTCTGGTGCCCGGGAAATCCTTCGAAAACTCCAGAATGTTCTCAACACAGGCTCCTCTCCATGCGTATATGGATTGATCATCATCACCTACAACGCACACTCCAGCTCCATCTTTGGAAAGTTCTTTCAGAAGCTCGTGCTGAACCCTGTTCGTATCCTGATATTCATCTATCAGGATATATGAGAACATCGAAGAATAGAGTCTTCTGGTGTCATTATCTTGACGGAATACTCGAAGAACGCCTGTCAATAAATCGTCAAAATCGAATGCGCCTGAAGCTTTCAGCCTTTCCTCATATTTAAGATAAACCCCTGCCAGATCAATCTCCCTCTGACCTTTCGCATGCTGCATTGCTTCCTCTGCGGATATGCCTTCATTCTTGCTACTTGAGATATATCCTTTAGCAAGGCCGGGAGTGATTTTCGTTGATGAATCAATATTCTTCAGAAGCCTTCTAATAAGAGTTTTTTGATCATCTGAATCGTATATGGTGTAATTTTCGTTGTATCCCAGGTGGTGGGCTTCCCGCCTGAGGATCCAGGCACAGACGGAGTGGAATGTTCCCATTCGAATCCTGGAACCCCTCCCAGGAAGAATGCTGTTCACCCTCTCCCTCATCTCCTGAGCTGCCTTATTGGTAAATGTCATGGCAAGAATCTCCCATGGTTCTGCATAACCTTTTTCAATAATATCGGCTATTTTGGCGGTAAGAACCCTTGTCTTGCCGCTGCCGGCTCCTGCAAGAACAAGAAGAGGTCCATCGGTATAGTCTACGGCCTCTTTCTGTCTGGAATTCAGTTGGTCTACAATCATAAGTTATTTCTAATTGGAAAGAATATTGCTTCCTTTTAACTTGCTAGATAAAAAATACATGATTTCTAGGAGATTATCAAATGCAGAAACCTGGATTAAAAAACTGGCTGCTTATCACTCTCTTTGTGATATTCATTTCGGTTTTTACTCTTGAGGTACTGCCGGTCTGACCCCCTCCCTGATCGGTCGTAGAGAGTAAATTATGATCCAGGAAATGAGCAGGCAACTGGTTGACCCCTCCAGTTGCCTGCACTAATATCCGCATACAAATTGTGACATCAGTGATTAAAAGATTCAACTATCTCTACGCTTCTGCTGCATCCCAGTCTTTTAGCTCCCGCTTCTATCATTGCAAGAGCATCCTCCAGGGTTCTTATTCCTCCCGAAGCCTTTACACCCAGTTCTTCGCCTACAGCATTCCTCATAAGAACAATATCCGCGACCGTAGCTCCCCCTGCGGCAAAACCGGTAGAGGTCTTCACCCAGGAAGCGCCGCTGTCCATCGCGATTCTGCAGGCAAGCACTTTCTCACTGTCGGTAAGAAGACAGGTTTCAAGAATTACCTTAACCGGCCTTCCCGCTGATTCGCGTACAACACTCTGAATGCAGTCTGCTGTTTTTTTCGTATATCCGCTCTTTAGGTATCCTATGGGCAAGACCATATCCAGCTCACCGGCTCTATTACTTACTGCCCTGGCAGCTTCTTCAGCCATGCAGTTGGTCGCACCGAGAGGGAATCCAATAACTGAACAGACAACAGGTTCATAATCACCCAGGATATCTGAAGCCAGCGGCACCCATATCGGGTTAACACACGCGGAAGCGAATCCGTATTGGATTACTTCCCTACACAGCTTTTCAATATCATGCGAAACCGCCTGGGGCTTCAGAAGTGTATGATCTATAATGGATGCAAGCTCTGATCTGGTCAACGTTATCCTTCCCGCAGGAACAGCAGGTTTATCCTGCCTGGATCGATAGTCATGGAATCATCACTGAAAACAATCCGTCCGTTAACAGTAACCCTTACAGGCTGTTCTCCTTCGGGAAGTCTGAGGCGCAAAACAAATATCTGGGAGGGCAAAGTCAGCCATGCTCTAAGATCAGCCCGCTCGGTAGCGGCGCCTATAATACTAAGCAGGATGCCTGTAACCTGTGATATGCCGCTATTCTCTTCCGTAAGCTCCTCTACGAGCTGTTCTCCGGCCTCAGTCACACCAGCCTTAACAGCCAGTCTGGCAATAGCTCTCGCAATATCACGTCCAGCCTGATCCTCAAGGTTTTTTCTGGCTATACCCGCAAGATCCTCGGCAAGAAATCCACTGGTCTGGGTTCTTCCGGAAGAAAGTACAACCGACCAGGATTCTCGCCGTTTGTTCGCAATAGCCGGCAAAGAGACTCGGTAAATTCTGTCATTGAAAATAAAAGTGTAGGATTTCTCGGTCCGGGAAGGAATCATCCCCGCCTCCAGAATAACAACTACTTCGCCATGATTCGAATCGGAGCCTTCGTCTTCCCAACTCACTTCAGGCCATTGAGAGGAATAATTCTGAAATACCGACTGCATTCCGAGTTCGCTTGAAAGTCTCAGAATATCGGATTTTACCCTTGAAGGCGCAGAAATCCCGTAATCTACCGCATAGGAAGAATCGTATACAGCTGCACTGTTCCTGTAAGCTATCAAAGCATTGTTGCGATCTCCAGCCTTTTCGTACAGAATCCCCATAAGGTATCTTACAAAGGCATCATCACTGTACCTGTTCCTGTTTTCCTTGTAACTCAGGTTGAGTGCTCGAAGTTTGTCATTCACCCTTCTGCATTCAACCAGGGCATCCTCCATGTTGTTTTCCGAGGCATAACATGCGGCCAGGCAATAATTTAGGAAGACTTTTTCGTAATCGGCTCCACGGAATTCAAGAGCAAGATCATTGCTCAGGAATGATCCTATTTCCTGACCCAGTTCAATACCCCGCTGCTGATCGCTCAATCTGTCCGCCTGAAGCAACAGATTCTCCGCTACAGGAAAGTTACCGGAAAGCCGCATCAGATTGCCCAGTTCCATAAGGTAAAGAAGTCTGTTCCTGCCGGTAGAATCGGTGAAATTCTCCCTGAACTCCTCAATAGCAAGCTCTGGATTGTCCATCCTGAGACTTGAGGTTACGGGCCTCATTTCATTTGTGTAATCCGTTGCGCAACCTGATATCATGACCGCGGCCACAATTGCGGTAAAAATACACGAATACAGTAGTCTGATCATAGATCTGCTATCTCCGTATCTGGGATGTTCATTCAGAACTCAGCATTGTTCTATGGCTTTTCTACCACTCGATCATTTTCTTGATCTCGAGACTTCCTATCCAGGATTTAAGTGCTGTTTCAACATCGATAAGTTCCAAACTGATCTGATAGTAGATACTCCTGGTACTACCTTCTTCATCAACTATTGATCCTATGTTACCGGTCATCACGAAGTCTGCGCCGATCTCCCGACCGAACGAGGCGGCGGTTTCGGGTGACGAGAAAATGGTCTGATCTTCTCTTTCTGATCTGACTTCTCCTCTGCTCGCTCCGCCTGCAGCTATTTGAATTTCACCGGACTCAAGAAAAGCCTGTTCTATAGCGTTCATAAAGATACTTGTGTTAATATGCTCCGAGCTCTCGTTGTAGATACCACCAACGACAATTACAGGCTTGGATGCGTGATCTCCCCTGCTACCCACGGATGCGAATTCTACAAGCCATCTACCATCGAGACACTGGGCAATCATCGAATCAGCTACCATACGAGCATCGGTTTCGTTCCAGTAACCGCTGAGGTCGGTAACCGTATCAGGATCGGTTCTAGTAACTTCACGGCCTCCGCAACCGGCAATGAGTGCTACAGCGGCAACAGTCACAAAGATTTTAGATGCGGTGTTCATATTTTTCCTTTCAGTTTCAGTTTCTACTCAGTTCAATCCAGGGTATGGGTACTACTCCCCGAAAAATAACATTGTAATATCCGCTCTCTCTCAAAGCTGTACCCTCTACAGGAAGATCAAGCGGTTTGAAAATCAATGCGTATGGAGATTGCAGATCTGCAATTGAATCGGGGGGCTGATTCCATGCATCTCTTGTCCATTCCCACATTATTCTTTCCTCCGGAGTTTGATTTTCAGAGAACATGGCAAGCCCCGCTGGAGATGTTCCTATAACTCCGGAAAGGGTCATCGATATAAAATCCGAGTAGGTGTCCATGACTTCCCAGGTATCTTCAAGCCCTATTATGTCAGCTGAAGTCGCAGCAGTAATCTCCGCCCTTGAGGGAAGCCTCTTTCCTGTATCATTCAGGTAAAGCCTTGCGGCATCGAATGTGATTGAAGTAGCCGGAATATCGAAGCAACCGGTCTGAACGGTAACACCGGTTACACCGCCCTGCGTATTTTTGTAAATGACCCATGGCGTATATCTGATGAAGATAATATCTTTGAAATCCTCACCCATATTCTCACCTGGCATCAGCAATGCTTCCTGTCCGGTCAGGTATACAGGAACCTGATCAACGTAAGATATCTCCCGGGCAAGCCAGTCAAGGATGTCCCTGCTGATGACAGGCTCCGAATCGATGAAAAATGGACCCACAGAAATGCTATCTCCATCAATCATTACAACTGAAGGGCCAACGTACTCCATCCCCTGTGGGGGTTGGGGAAGACTGCACTCAGTACAGAAATCTCCATTGTTTTCTGTCCCGCATTCAGGGCAGGTCCATGCTAAAACAAATGACACAAAAACCAATAGAAGAAATATTGTTTTCAAACCTGTGTTCCTCCGCGTTATTTCATGAAAAATACTGTCTGTTAAATTGAATATACCTGATTCCCATCAGAATTCAGCCCCGATAGTAACATTCTGTTCAGGTTTACGGGAAATACCATGAAGATCTGTACGCCACGCAATATCATGCTTCAGGAGAAAGAAGCCGAGATTGAATCTGTATCCGATTCCCAGTCCCATCTTCAGGTCATCCAGATGAAAACCTCCTGCAGAGGAAGCTCCATGAAAGCGGGAAATGTCATCAAGGGCAAAGCCAAGATCAAAAAACAGAACACCTCTTCCATTTCTGATGACAAGAGGAAGGGGCGCATCAAGTGCCAGTGTATTCACAAAAGGGACTCTTAACTCAGCCGAAAAGATGCCGTATCTGCGTCCTTGAATACTGGCATAATCGTATCCCCTCAGTATGTCACCGTAATTCGTATAGAAGCCAAGAAGCTCTTCTATGGTTTCAACTTCCCCCCATAACAACCTGTGAGGCATCGCTCCGCCAAGGAAGAAATTCTGCGCATCGGGACCCCAGCTTGTTCCACCCGCCAGCCTTGTGGCAAATGTTACTCTTTGTGACACCCAGAGGTAATTTCTCAAATCGAAAAGCATCGTACTATAACCTGCAGATCCTGAGATAGATGGAGCATACTCCCCCACAACACTGAATCTGCTTCCTACCCGCGGTCCAACACTTCCCCATAGAGCATTGTCGAAAATAATCGCGGATTGCAGTGAGATTATATCCTCATCAAGGTCTGTAGTAGAATTCCAGGTTCCGGTACGACTCAAATGCCGGTAAACCAGTGCTCCATCAATTCTTAATGATGGGCTGAACGGATATCTGGCAACGGCGAATCCCCCCGTATCGATGTCTCTGACTTCTTCACGATGGTCATCGGCAAATTTGAATAGACATCTGTATGATTCCCGCATAAGGCCGAAGCCATAATCGATACGATGAGGCAGATAACAGTAATAAACGGCCAAATCAACATCACTGAGACTGCCTCCGTTCAGGTTAGTATTAACAACAATCTGATGATGAGCCAGAATATCGCTGAAAATGATCTGCGTATATCCGGCAATACCAAGGTACGAGTCGTATGAGGCCCTTGCGCTGGCGTAATCCACGGTCAGTCTGGGGGTGTACGGGGATATACCGCATTGAAATTCATCATCAAGGCACTGAGTGGAAGTGTCATCAGATTCTGCGTCTTCATGAATAGGTTCAGCTGAAGCTGTCAACCGCTGTGATTCAGGACGTTCCTGACGTTCAGATATCTCCTCTGAAACCGGGATTGGGTAGTATTGCGGTACAAGCCTGTTTTCGGTCGCATCAATCGCATCATCGAATTCCCCATGTCCAAACGTGGCAACTCTCCTGTCCGTGATATCGTATGCGAGAAAAACCCCGGTTCCAGTCCAGTCACTGGATACGAAGGTTAATATATCGGAAGAATCAGCCCAGGATAATGAATTGATGGTTCGGTAAAGGGCCGTAAGACGAACGATCTCATCTGTGGAGTTCTGCAACATGTAAAGATCAGGATAACCGTTCATGTCCGAGAGAAACAGTATACCATCCGGAACGCTGATAGGATATCTGATTTCAGAGGAATCAGCAAAAATAGTCCTGCGTGTTCCATCAAGGGCATACTCAATAATTCTGGTCTCACCTTGGCTGGATTCTACAGCACACAGAATTGCGTCATCGTTCCAGGAGAGGTCTCTTTCTCCCAATATATCATCGCTGATCTGAGACAGTTCCCGTTCTCTTATATCCCAAATGTAGATATTCAGTTGACTGTTGATCATACCTGAAAATCCGATATACCTGCCACAGGGTGACCAGATAGGATCCCGGATCAGATCCATCTTAAATGGAAGATCCTCGCGCTCTCCATCTGAACAGATAATCAGTTTATCCTCCGAGATATACTGTGTGGCAATGATTATTGAGTCAGTAGTTGGAGAAAAGCTGCATATCCTATACATGGGTGAGACTGAAGCATCCATAATCCCACCCGAGACGAACGGTCTGCTTTTTACTTCACCTGTTATGGCAGATCTGACGGTTACTGCCATATGAGCGTGATGGTACTCGACTCCTGCAAGAAGATTTCCATCGCTGGAAATTATCGGGTTGATCTGCACAATCCGTTCGTTATCATTGCAGATGGGATTTGCTATATCATCGGGACTTTCTCCGTACACCAGTTCTGACCAGTATCTTTCACGGGCCCATTCCAGGAATTTTTCACTGAACTGAGCCATAGACATGTTAAATACTGCTTCAAAAGGATCGCCAGAGCGTTGCTGATCGTTAGATGAAACGTTTGATTCCATGCCCGAATGAGAAGCTCTTCTATTGCGGGAGTTGATACAATGAACGAATTCCTTGTACTTATCTTCACCGTACCGTTCGTTCATAAAATGGTAGATAGCCTGCCCTTCTCGATAAACCAGGTAGTCCGTTCTTCTCGAAAGCTCTTCAATGGGAACGATCTGATTTGAAATGACCATATCTCTGAATTCAGCCTCGGAAGCAGCGTCCCAGCCAAGGGAAGTGTATTCGGCAAGACCTTCCATCACCCAGAGAGAAGTCCCTCCAGTAAGAATGTTAAACAGGGAACGTCTATAAATCATATCGAATATGAAAGCGTGGTTCAACTCATGTGCAACCACATGTCGGAATTCGGACCAGTAGCCGGTAAAAGGCACAACTATCCTGCCTTTGTAGAATTCTGTAAACCCACCGACAGCCTGTGGCATTTCGTAGGGATTGATATCGGTTTGCCTGAAATCACCGGGTGAGATATACAGAATTATCGGTATCGGTTCCTCAGGCATATAATTAAAATCCTCAGACAGTTTAAGCAGTTCTCTTTCTGTCTGTACAAGAAGGGTTTCCGCCGGAATTTCTCCACCCTGAGGAAAATAAATCGTAAAGTGCCTGCCCTGAATCTCCCACCATTCCTGCTCCCCTATCTGTACTTTGCTTCGACCGTAGGAAGTTGCAAAACAGATGGAGAATAAAACAGGAAGAAGAATTATTATCGATTTTCTCATCTAACCTCCTGAAAACACTGTTCAAACAGCCATAGTTCGACTATACTGCCATGGTTCCCGATAGAACAGGAGAACAATGAGAATATACAGAATTGCCGTTCTGCTGATGGCCCTGCTACTTAACTTGACATCCTGTAACGAGCCCGATTCATATAGTGCAATTTCGGAGAACAGCAAGCATGATCTTCAGGAATGGGCAGGAACCCTCGCCAGGTACTGGGTTTTTAAAGCTGATGACAGTCTTCGACCTGACAGGCCGGAAGACACTGATCTTCTGTCTCTTATACAGTCCTGCGAATCGAATCCTGAATCTTGGGCTTACCTTTACAGCTGCATTGCAGACACTATCGCAATCCTTGATCCTCCGTCCCCATCGTGTCAGCAGTAAGCAAGCCAGAAACAATTCATATTTCTTCACGAAAGAAAAATACTTATTGATTGTGTGATATCTCCCGATTGAAAATTCGCGCTATTTTTGATGTTGCATTGAAAGGATATTGTGCGTATTTTTTCTTATGATTTCATACTAATTTTTGGAGGTTGTTCTGCTTAACGTAATCCCGCGTCCAATTCAGGAACTTTATCTCAACGGCAGAAATTCAGTGGTTGGTAATGGTGTTGTTCTGCACGCAGACATTTCAGGCTTCACTACTATTGCTGAATCTCTGGTTGTACACGGTAAAAAGGGTGCTGAAATACTCTCCGGGATACTGAACAGGATATTCTCAAAGGCAGTCGATGTGATATACCGCAACGGCGGAATAATCGCCGAATTCGAAGGTGATGCCATAATTGCCGTTTTTCCTCCAGACAGGCCTGAAGCTGCCTATCATGCAGCCACCGGTCTCGAACGGTACTTCGAAAAGAAATATCTCTGGAAATCTGATATCAGCCAATGGTCCGTTTCAGTCAGAATGTCCCTGTCCCACGGACAGATTGAATGGGGCATCATTGGAAAGGATTTGCTGGCTTATTTCATTAAAGGTTCCGCTCTTGAAGCGGCTGCTGCACAGCTTTCTACCACATGCAAACCTGGAACTATAGGAATCCATCCCAGCTACTCGAATTTCGTAAGAAAGAAATGTGACAGATCACCAGAAATGCTTACGGGCATCACTTCCATAAAAGAAAGGCCTCTTTCAATTCGAATACGCAAGAAAGTTGCTTCGAAATTTGTCTCAGACAACATATTATCGAGCAAACTAACCGGTGAGTTCAGATCGGTGATTCCAGTGTTCATTAACATCAAAAGCTGTGATAATGCTCGTTTTCGTGAATGTGTATCAATTGTTCTTTCAACCGCATCCGATTATGGCGGAGAACTGAATGGGTTGTATTGCTCAAATCCTGAATATTCAACTGCTCTTGTTCTTTTCGGTGCTCCCGTCTCATGGGAGAACAATACTTCAAGGGCTTTTGATTTTTCGCTGAAACTGCGGAATGATCTTGACAATTCCATACGTGTAGGAATTTCTGAGGGAACAGTCTATGCAGGCATTACCGGTAATTCCAGAAGATGCAAATACTCTGTATACGGCGACACTGTGAATACTGCAGCCAGACTGTTATCAAAAGCTGAATTCGGTGAAATTCTGGTAACAGAAAAAGCAATTCAGAACAGGAAACAGCAGTATGGTTTCTCAGACACGGAATACTGGTTACCCAGGGGAAAAACGGATGATATTCTAATCGGCAGACTGAGCGATCTCAAGAACTCTGGAATCAGAAATGCTTTTCAGGGAAAAATGCTGGGACGCTCCTCTCAGATGGAAACTCTTCTCCGTAAAATACAAACTGTAGAACAGGGGAAATTCGCTGGAGTAGCAATGGTATACGGTGAAGCTGGTATGGGAAAATCAAGACTGCTTCTTGAAGCCTCACAGAAGTTTTCAACAAGCTGCCAGACGTATATCCTTAAAAGCGATGATATACTGAGACAGAGTCTTAACCCGTTTATCTATTTTCTCAAGGACCTTTTCCAGCAGAACGAAACAGAAAACAGGGCATATAACAGAGCAATTTTTGTAAATCGAATGAAACTCCTTATTGAAGAGCTGCAAGATACAGCATCATCAATGGACGACGAGATTCTTCTTGTAGAAATGGAAAGGGCAACCTCAATTATTGGTTCTATTCTTGGTTATTACTGGGAAGATTCTGTTTATTCAAAACTTGCTGCTGAAAGCAAATTCAACAATACCGCACTTGCTCTTAGAACGCTTGTTAAGGCTTTATCTCGAATAAAGCCCAGCATTTTCATCATTGAAGACCTGCACTGGATGGATAACGATTCGAAAAGAGTAATCAAAACGCTGACCAGGAATGTTGAAAATTATCCTTTCGTAATCCTCATTTCAAGCCGGTATTTCGATGACGGTTCAAAACCACCTGAACCTGTTGATGAATCTACGGATACGATCTCCCTTGACCTGACAGCTATTGACAGGAAAGCTGCCCGGAGAGTGATCGTAGACAGACTTGGAGCAGAGCCAGGCACAAAACTCGCGAACTTCATACTGACAAGTTCATCAGGTAATCCATTTTACATCGAGCAATTCTGCTTATATATGATGGAATCTGGTTTGCTTTCCGATAAGTCAGGCAGATATCGCTTTTCTTCAGGAAAGTACGACATTCCATCCGGCATTAAATCAATCCTGGTGGCGCGAATGGACAGACTTCCCAAAGATGTAAGAGAAATCCTTCAGACTGCCTCAATACTTGGTCAGGAATTCAATATTGATACACTGAAACTGATTTCTGAGAGTAAGAATAATCAGAAGCTTCTTGATGAAGGACAACGACTTCGACTCTGGTCACGTCAATCCAGTTCGGTTTTTGCCTTTAATCATGTCCTGTACAGGAACACCGCATATGGAATGGTACTTGGAAAGAATCTTCATAGACTTCATTCAAAGGCAGCAGAAGTTCTTATAGGGATAAATAAGAATAATCCGGAATTGGCAGCAGGTGAAATTGCATTACACCTTAAAGAGTCCCTTCAGTTATCGAGGGCTATCGAATGGGGCTGGAAGGCTCTATGCTATTCTATGGAATGCTACAGAAATAACGATGTTCTTGAATGGACCGACAGGCTGAAGGACTGGATGATGTCACAATCATCACCGGGAATCCGAAACGAACTCCTCCTTGATGTACTCCTGAAGAAGGATACTGTACTGCATTCCCTGGGCAGCCGACGGGAACAACGGGATAATATCGAACTGATGGCTTCAATCTGTAAGGAAGAATACTGGCCACATCGAACGGCCGAAGTGATCAAGGCAAGGGGAACTTTAGCATTGAGTACAGGTGATATTGATAGTGCTTTTAAACTGTTCAAAAAGGGGTTGAAAATCTCAAACGATTCATCAGATACCTCAATGCAAGGAAAGTTGTTCGGCAATATAGCAAATCTCTACTCCATGCAGGGTAAAAACATTGAAGCGAAAGAATACTACGACAAGGCACTTGAGGTGCATCGCATGCAGGGGAATCAAAGACAGGAAGGCGTAACCTTAGGTAACCTGGCCATACTCCTTAGAAGAAATGGAAATGAAGATGAAGCCAGAGAGTGCTACGAGAAAGCTCTTGCTCTGCACAGGAAAACCGGAAACAGGATCGGTGAGGGAAGAATTCTTTGCGGTCTGGGTCATCTGGAGGACGAACCGGAAGATGCTCTTGTCTACTACCGGGAAGCTCTGAAGATAAACCGTGAAATAGGTGACAGACGCAATGAAGCTATAATTTTAAGCAATCTTGGCCGAATAGAAACCATGCGGGACGAGTTTAGTAAGTCTGCAGAATACCTTGATCAGGCACTTCAGATACACCGACAGATCGATAACTCAGACGGCGAGGCTGACACCCACTGCCTGTTCGGTGAAATGTTCTACTTCATGCGAAAATGGAGCGAAGCAAGAGAGCATTTCAATACAGCCATAGAAATAAGCAGGAAAACCGGCAGTACCCGGCAGGAATGTATTTATCAGGGACTTCTTGGGCTCACCAATTTTGAAGATGGCAGTATCGAAGCTGCAGTCGACTCATACATCAAAACCTACAAACTGATAATGGATTTCCAATTTCCAAGTTCAATTGACGATTCCCTTGGAATACTCAGGGATAAGCTGCTCTCAGAAGGAATCATCAAGACAGAAATACCGTTCCCGGATCACTGGTAACCTAATTAATATATAAATTTTTATTAATAATATGATAATAATGCCCGGATGCAAGACCTGA
>JAIORS010000124.1 GCA_021108005.1 Candidatus Aegiribacteria sp. | reverse complement strand
TGGAGGACAGCCAGTTTCCAATCCATATGATTGGCAAACTGGTGGAGAAGCCGCAACAACGCAACGGAATCACTTCCACCTGAAACGGCTGCAACTATATCTGAGCCTTCAGGAAGTAAAGCTCTGAGTTTAACTGCTTCAATAAAAGTATTCTCTACAGACCGGCGTAAACTCACGTGTTCCTCCTTTTCGGTAATATACACGAACCCCAAAAGGAGGTGGACTTGATGTCACTAAAGGATGATAATGCCTTCAGCAGGAGGTTACATATGCATCACCAGATTAATAAGAGCGGAAAGCTTTCCCGCGATCTTGGTATCCCCGCTCTTTTCTCGATTGCGACTGGAGCCATGATAAGCTCCGGGCTTTTTGTTCTGCCAGCGCTTGCTTTTACTGTGGCAGGACCGGGTGTAATCTTTTCCTATCTGATAGCGGGAACACTCGCGATTCCAACCATGCTGAGCAAATCTGAGCTTGCAACCGCTATGCCAAGAGCGGGTGGGATCTATTATTTCGTTGACAGGTCTCTAGGCCCTCTGGCAGGTACTTTATCCGGATTTGCTGCCTGGTTTTCGCTATCTGTCAAGACCGCTTTCGCATTTGTCGGACTGGGCATATTCATGGAATTTCTATCTCCTGACATCAATGGAAAACTCTTTGCCATGATAGCATGCGTTCTCTTTACCTGCGTGAATCTCAGGGGAGCGGGACATGCCGGTAAGGCTCAGATAGTACTGGTTGCCGGACTTCTTCTATCCCTTGTCCTGTTCGCCGGATTCGGCTTGACCAACATTTCCCCCACTCGTTTCAGACCTATTGCGCCACATGGTTTCAGCGGAATACTGGAAGGTGCGGCTCTGGTGTTCGTTGCCTTCGGGGGTCTTACCAAAGTTACAAGTGTTTCGGAAGAAGTCAAAAATCCTGGACGTGATATTCCTGTCAGTATGTCACTTGCTCTGGTTGTAGTCACCATTATCTATTTTGTTTCTGTTCTCATCTGTGTGGGAGTGCTCGATCCTTCAGTTCTCTCTTCTACCGGAATGCCAATCTCCGAAGCTGCTAAGATCATCGCCGGAAGAACAGGTTTAACGGTAATGAGCATTGCAGCCGTACTTGCGTTTCTTTCAACGGCCAATGCGGGAATACTTGCTTCATCCAGATTCCCATTCGCAATGAGCAGGGATGATCTGCTTCCCGCCGGTCTGTCAAGGATTTCAAGAAAGAAAGGCGTGCCATGGGTTTCCCTGGTTCTTACAGGAGTGATAATCATTCTTTTCCTTCTGCTTGATTTCACCCACCTGGTTAAAATTGCGTCAACGATGAAGATCATTCTGTTCCTGTTTGTCAACGCATCTGTGATAGTAATGCGGGAAAGCCGAATACATACGTACAAACCCGTATTCAAAAGCCCCGGATACCCCTGGATTCAGCTTCTTGGAATTGCGGGTATGCTGGTTCTTCTGACTAAACTCGGTCAATCCGCGCTTACAGCCAGCCTGATAATCATCGTCGGAGGCACCATATGGTATTTCATGTATTCCAGAAAACGGACTCAGAGGGAATATGCCCTTTTGCATCTTACCGCAAGAATTTTCCCAAGGGAACTGGTTGGAGACCACCTTGTCAGGGAACTGGCGCAGGTTCTCCGCGACCGGGATCATATAACCGAAGACAGGTTCGATGATCTTGTTATAAAGGCTGATATTTTGGACATCGATAAACCGGTTGACATGAAGGATTTCTTCAGGATCGTATCTGATAATCTGGAAAAATCCCTATGTCTTGAAAAAGATGAAATAGACGAACTTCTTATTGAGAGAGAAATGGATTCCTCAACCGCTCTGCGGAAAGGTCTTGCCATACCTCATATCATAGTTCCCGGTTCCGGCATGTTTTCCGTTCTTCTGGCCAGATGTAAAAAGGGAATCGATTTCGGCGGGGAGAATTCACCCGTCAATATGGTCTTTGTCCTTGCAGGTTCGCGGGATGAAAGGACCTTTCACCTACGCGCACTGATGGCAATCGCGGAAATAACCAATTCCCCTGATTTCGACTCAAAATGGATGAAATGCCGCAATACCGATGAGCTGAGAGACCTCGTACTGCTTACTCAAAGAAGAAGAGTGGAATAATTAACTATTTTGATTAAAGAAAATTGCCGCAGGTTTTACGCCTGCTGCAAAATTCTTGTAGCGGCGAGTATCAGTTCTTTGAACCCCCTCATGAAATGGCTGAAGGGACTCTACACTATGATGTATAAACCGTATAAATTATCGATTCAGCCATGATTTCACATTCTCCAGCAGGCGCTTTGCTTCAACGAGAGCATTCACAGCCTCATCTTCACTAATGATCTCGAAACTCTCATATGTCGCTACATTTCTACGTTGTCGAAAACCATCAAGCATGTCTACTGTTTTTGATGCAATCCTCGCGGTCAGCTCTAGACTCTGGATTTCACGGTAGTGGTCACCTGTTCTTGAAGCCCTGTATCCACTCCTGAACAGGCAGGCTCTGGCACAACAGAGAATTGCATCGTATACCATCTTCATCTTCCATGCAGAGGAAAGTCCATCAAGAGTCTCAGCCTGGCTGATTGCATGCTCAGCCGTCTCGATGAGGGCTGTCACTTCACTATCAGTGGCGGAATGAATATCAATCCATCGATTCTTTTCCCACAGTTCTAAGCTCATCATCACCTCCGATCACGAAGATTTTCTCTCCATTTGAGATTCTCCAGATGAATCCTTTTTCCTGCAGCTTCTTTGCAAACTCACTCCTGCTGAAGCAGGATATATTTACTTCGCGGCCGATTTCCTGACCTGCTTTACGCAGGTGACTCACCAGTTCACGATGGGAGATATCACCGACAACCAGTAAATCCAGATCACTTGATTTGCTGAAAGAACCAGATGCAATGGAACCGTACACGAAAGCAATCTCAATTCTATCAGTAATAGGCTTCAGCAATGATTTTAACCTATCCGCTACACCGCCTGTCTTAATGACGATATTCTTAAGATCAATATAGATTGGACAATCCTGATTTGCTGAGTAGTGTTTCTGATTACCCGATCTCGATCTGGAGACGACCCCGAGGTTACATAACCTGTCAAGTTCCTTACCAAGGTTTGTCGAATCCAATTCAAGAATCACTGATAACTGCCTGACATAATACTTTTCATCTGGATGCATGAAGAGCCACTCAATAACTTTGGCTCGTGTTCCAGAGCCGAATAGTTGTTTAAGCATCTTCCTCCTTTGCAGCAGTATTCGAAGTACTTTTCACCCCTATTGCAGTAATTTCTACCATGATTTCAGTATTTATTACTGTCATCGCAGTAAATATTACTGTATACTTCATTCATGGCAAGTGGGGCTTTTTCTTCGGGCCGTGTGCCAGGCACTTTTCGTTGAAAGCCGTTTGTTTTACCAAAAGAAAATTGCCGCAGGTTGTACGCCTGCGGCAAAATTCTGGTAGCGGCGGAGGGACTTGAACCCCCGACCCGCGGATTATGATTCCGCTGCTC
>JAIORS010000123.1 GCA_021108005.1 Candidatus Aegiribacteria sp. | reverse complement strand
CGGGCGCAGAAGAAGGATGTTGATTTCTGGATGTTCTGATCCTTCTACCATCAGAAATTGTACAACTGACGCGGTTGGCATCTGTGGTTCGATGTAAAAGCAGGTTAATGTTTGATATCTGCGTCCGGTTCATCGGGCTCCATCAGATCACTGTAGTGCGATTTTAAGCATTCGGGACATATGGAATGAGAAAAGTCGGCTTCGGAGTGGTTTTTTATGAAGCTGTCAAAGGGAATCCATTCCCCTTGTACCCGGATCTTATTACAGAATGAGCAGATAGGAAGAATTCCCTCAAGAACATTGATTCGCTTTAATAACTTCATGGTTAAGGAAATTATCAGCCATGCGAGAAGTAATGTAATGAATGTTTCAAATATGCTTTCTTTATAATTTATGGGCGTGACGGGGGCTCCGAAAAGCCTGTGAGGCAAATCGATTATTTCATCAAGCCACAGTACAATGATAACCAGCAAGAATCCAGCGGATTCGAAAATAGCAATTCGTTTTGTAAGCTGTGATTTAGTCATAATGTCTTCCAAACTTTTACCGAATATAGATTCAGCAAATCGCTACTAAACCGTACTTTAACTTACTGTCCCGTAGCTACATACATAAGTATTTCAATTATGTTTCCTGAAGTCAATGGATGGGTAATGAAATCTCATTCCCGCGAGGACTGCAAGACGGCAATCCATTTTACCGGGGCGTTGTTCCGCCGGTAATAATGTGCAATATTAAAATTTGAGTGATTATGAAACCGTACTCATCGTAAACGAGGCATATGCGAATACAAACCCTTTACGAAGGTCATTACAGGGCTCTTGAGGAAGATTTTCTTAAACTGGCGGAAAGAATACTGTCAGAAGGAAAACAGTTGACAGTGATTTCAGCGGGAACCGGCCAGCTGGACCGTCTGAGAGAACTGCTGCTGGATAATACCGGCTCCGGAATCATAGGAGGAATTGAATTCCTTCCCGGTATAAGGCATCTCGCTCAGAAGATCGGCAGCATTCCGGCACCTCTTGAGACAGTGAGCCATTCCGACAGAACCCTCTTTGCTCTTCTTGCCATGAATGACCTGAAAAAGGGCGAACCTCTATTCGATCTCAGGGAGAATACAGAAACAGCGCATTCAATGGGAACATTTTTCGAAGACCTCTTCGAGCATGGCATCACTCCGGAGCTTTACGAAATCACATCTTTATCGCTTTCAAGAAACCAAACGACGACCGAAAAAACTATCGGTGGAATACTTGGCAGGTACGGAGAAGAAAGAAACAAGGATTACTTCTCCTGCGGGGATATGATTCTTGAGCGGGAAATTCCTGATGGAACTCGAAAAACGTACATATTCTACGGTTTCTACGATCTGAACCCGGCTCAGAGACGATTCCTCAAAAGGTTCATCAATTCCGACGGGGAAATTTTCTGGTTCAGCCCTGTTTCAGAGAATTCACAGTGGAGCAGCGTTTATTTGCGAACCAGGCGACTCCTTCAGGACATTGGAATCGGTTCGCTGGTCAGATCCGGAAACAGGATGCAGATGAACAGATTCGCCGGATTCTTCGAAGCGCTTCCAACGCAGTCAAGGCCATCGGTTCCTACAGATGGTTTCCGAATAACGGCTGTTTCCGGGGAAATCGGCGCATGCAGAGCAGTTCTGAAACGCATCTGCGAGCTGAAAGACAGAGAGGTCATTGAACTCAGTCGCATAGCTGTAATAAGAAGAAAACTGGAAGGGGAGTTTCTTGTTCGTCTTGCCCATCATGAAGGTATTCCGGTAAATGTGCCGCTGAAGACAAAACTGTCGAGTATGCCGCCGGGCGAATTCGTTCTTAACCTGATGAACGCGGTTAGTACAGACTTTTATTATGCCTATATTGAGAATATGCTAACATTGGGAATTCTGAAAGATTCCCTTGCCGCAGACCCATGCAAAATAGTTGAAGTTGTTGAGAACAGCGGTATCAGGATGGGATTGGTCAGATGGAGGGACTGGTACTCTTCGCTTAAAGAAGAAAGCAGGCTGGGTTCATTCCTGAGGAAACTGGATACTTTCTTCAGCGGCTTGCCGCGAAAGGCACATTCAGCGGAATACCTGAGACTTGTAAGAACATTCTTTGAAGAAACCGCTTCGGAATCCATAAGCCCGCCTATCAGTGATTCTCTTTTTGACCCGGGTATATTCAGGTTCTCGGGGGAAGTATCCATAACTCAGTTTACCGATACCCTGAAGCTCTATTACAAGGCGAAGGATGTCGTACTGAGGAAACCTGACCATGATGGTTTTCAGGTTCTTACCATTGAGAAGGCAAGGGGAATGCTGTTCGACAATGTTCTGCTTATGGATATGGAGGAAGGGATTTATCCAGGTTCTCCGAATGAGGACCCCAGGCTCGGTGATGAACTCCGCGGGAAACTCCAGATGACTCTGAAATCCGAAAGGGAAATCGAGGATGGCTTCCTTCTTAGACAGGCGGGGGAAGCGGCTACGGAAAGCCTGGACATAATCTTCAGACAGACTGACACTGAAGGGAACGAGATATCACCCTCACCCTTCATATCAAATCTTGTGCACCCGGATAATAACCGGCCGGAGAATGCTTTCTGGTTTGTAACGGAATCTTCCTCTCCCCTCGCGCAGATGGCGGGGGGATTGCACCCCGGCCAGAAAAGAATTCTTGCCGCAGGCAGAAAGGAGTACCCATCGAACCCTCTTTTCTCACAGTCCTGCGCAGCGGAACTCTCAAGGATGAGCCTCGACGGGTTTGACAGCTATGACGGCATAGTCGATTCCTCTCCTTTAAAAGTTGACAGGATCAGCCCAACATTGCTTGAGAGTTATATGAGATGCCCCTTTGCCCTTCTGATGTCAAAAGGGTGGAATATCACAAGAACGGAACTAACGGAGATAGGCACCTCACCCGGACCGATTACGAAGGGTCTGATAATCCATGATGCAGTTGAGAAAATAGTAGAGAAGTATGGGTTCACTCCCTCTCCGGATCAGGTTGAGACGATTCTCACATATGCGGGGAAATCCGAAGGATTAGCCGGTAAACTTGGATCTGAGTACTTCAAGGAAATATTCATCGAGAAGCAGAAAGATATCATTCTGAGAAGTCTTGAGACACTTAGCGGGAAAAACTGGAAATTCCTGGGCAGGGAAGTAAAACTCCAGGGCAGTCTGGGCGACTTGTCCATAGGCGGAAGAATTGACCTTGTTCTGGAGGATATCGATTCGAACCTTGTTCTGCTTGACCTGAAAACGGGAAAACTGCCTTCAATAAGCGGGAAAGGAAAGGAAAGGTACTTCCAGCTGCCCTTCTACTACCAGCTGGCAAAGGAGAATTATCCGGGAAGAAGTATTGCCATGATATCCTACGCGTCGATCTCCGATAAGAATCCAGGGGGCCTGCGAGGACTATCAGGTGATGAGATGGAAAGCAGAATGGAAGCACACCGGGAAAATGCCCGGATAATCGTGGCGATGATTCAAGAAGGTCTGTTTCCTCCGATCCCCACAGCAAGCTGCGATTACTGTGCCTTCAGCGGGGTCTGCAGAAGAAATCCTTTCACCAGGATTAAAGAAAAAATGAAGTTGGACAACAGGATGGAAATATTCAGAGGGATAGTGCTGAAAGAATGAAGAAAGAAAAGGTTCCGGGGGATCAGCTATCGAGAGACGCTATTCTTCGAGAGACAGATAGAAACGTATTCGTTCAGGCCAGCGCCGGAACGGGTAAAACCACCCTTATGGTCGACCGGGTTGTTGAGCTGGTGAAAAAAGGAATCCCGCTTGAAAGAATTGCCGTGGTTACTTTCACCAGGCCGGCTGCCGCAGAACTCCGTATGCGAATAAGGAACAGACTTCGTGAAGAAAAGGATAACACGAATTGTCTTGAAGCAGGCAAAACTGTTACATCTGCCTGGATATTAACCATACACAGCTTCGCTTCCAGGATTCTCAGGGAGTATTTCAATCTGACAGGAGTTGACCCCGCGTTTTCCACCACTGAGGGTCATTTTGATCCGATAGAGATCAACCGGGAATGGGATAAGTGGCTGCTGAGCCTGCGGGACGCTTCCCATAGGAATATCCTTGAAAAGACCGGCACCGGGCTGCAAAGAGAAATCGCCCTGGGTATAGAAAAGAGGAGATGGCTTGATTCGATTGAATGCGTCGGTGGAATCTCTACGGAACTGAATGTAATTGATAATTTTCTGGCCACTCACGGAGAGACTGTTGAAGAAACCCTTGATGAATGTACCGAGCCATCCGACAAAATTTTTGTAAAAGTAAGGAACTTTCTTGAGGAGTTGAGAGTATTTCGTCAGAAATTGACAGAAACAAGTTACGAAGAACCTGCGGGTTCGTTTCCATCGCTGAACCTCCGGGGTGGGAGCAAAAAGAACTGGGATGACTTCGGGCGCGCAAAAGAGGTTTTCAGCGCAGCAAATAAGCAATTCAAAAGGATCCTGCCGATTATCGGTTCCAGTGATATTACTGAAAAAACCTGGGATTTCGCAGGCGCATTCGCGACAGAACTCCGCGGGAAATGGGACGTAGACAGAAGCAGATTTTCATACGACGACCTTTTGTACATCACATGGCAGGCAATAGCCGGAAATGATATGCTCTCCAGGTACCTTTCAGGCAGGTTCGATCATATCCTTATAGACGAGTTTCAGGATACCAGTGCAGATCAGGTCAGGCTTTTTACAGCGTTTCTCGATCAGTCGGGAAGGCTGCCCGACGGGTGCGTTACCATTGTGGCCGATGATAAACAGTCGATTTACGGCTGGAGAAACGCCGACATTGAGACCTACCGAAGCTTCAGAAAAAGGCTTGAAGAGGGCGGTGCTCTCTCTAAGACCATAACGACAAATTTCCGGAGCACCGGCGCAGTAATAAGGTTCGTAAATGCCTTCGGATACCATCTTTTCTCGGGTCAGACTCCTGAAGAACTGCCATTCGGTTGCGCGTACTCCCGCATTGAGCCCCGTCCGGGAGCTCCGCGGGGAGAACCGGTAAAGGTAGTAAAACTTCCGGATATGCCGGATGAGTACAAAGGCAGATACAGCGAAAATGCTTTCGGAACACTTCTTCAGGCTCAGTGGTACGTTGATTACCTGAAAAGGGCTTTCAGCGATGGCAACTCTCCTGCAGACTACGCCCTGCTTTTCAGATCAGGAACACATATTCACCATTTCATTGATGCTTTTGAAAAGGAGAAAATTCCCTATTATGTAAACTCATCAAGGGATTTCTTCAACCGCTCCGAGATAACCGATCTTCGGGAAATCGTTAGATGCGTACTGTGCCCCGGAGACAGTCTGGCGTGGGTACATACGCTCAGATCTCTGTTCTTCGGGATATCCGACAATGTGATCAACAGAGCAATATGCTCAGGAACCACCGGGTATGCGGAACAGGATGAAAAATGTCCCCCCGAAGTCAGGGAAGTCAACAGACAGCTTAGAAGATTAAGGCAGTCGATACTGACCATCCCCTTTGAGGATTTCCTTTTCGAGCTGTATTTTCAGACGGAGCTGATACCTGCAATTGCGGCCGCGGGATATCAAAAATCCAGAAGAATGGGCAACCTTCAGTTTCTTCTTGAACGGGTCCTTTCCGGAGAGATAAATACCCCTTCCGATTTGCTGATTGTTCTTGATAAGAATCTGTCACCTTCAAGACAGGAGGAGCCTTCTTCTGTTCCTGCCGAAGGAGGGGCTGTTACCGTTACCACTATACATAGGGCTAAAGGCTTGGCATGGAATAACGTAGCTCTGGCTGCCCCTTCTATTGCATCCTTGAGGGCGGGTCGGGACAAGGTTATCTCTTACGATCATGAAAAAAAGGCTGCCTTCAACCTTGGAATACCATGTCCATATAAAGGTGACTCAACGATGAGATCGCCCTTCTGGCCTGGAATAGTTGAGATAATCAAGGCAAGGGAGAAGGCTGAATTCAGAAGGCTCCTTTATGTAGCAGTAACCAGACCCAGAGACTCCCTGGTAGTATTTGTGAAACCGCCGGCTCAAACGAACGATTCCCCCGGTCAGATCCTGTGGGAGAATCTACAGCTTGCAGCTGAAACCGATCACGGATGCCTGAACATTGAAGAAATTCTTCCCGGAGAAGCAGCGTACCATCCTGTCGCCCGGAATCCGGGGGTTGAAATCGATGTTGATTTTAAGGAAATTGACAGCGGAGTTCTTTTTGAAGTTAACCCTGAACCTGAGGGATGGCAACGGCGTGGGGCGGCAATTGGCGATTGTGTCCACGCGGTCATGGAGAAGATAGATTTTTCATCACCGGAGAAATGGTTCACAGAGAACGAGATATATCTGAAGAGCGTATATGGAAACGATTACAAAGAGATAAGGGAACTTTCCCTCAATTTTTTCAGTATGAAACTGCCGTTTGATCTTGAAAGGTCGGAAATCATCGGGAGGGAATACCCTTACTTCGTGAAAACAGCCGGAGCATTGAAGAAGCGCTACATTGATCTTCTCCTCAGGGACAACGGGAAGCTTACAGTCGTTGATTACAAGACGGACTCTTTCGATGGTTCTTCTGCGGGGGAAGTCGCGGAGAGCTACATCGAGAAACAGCAAAATTACCTTCGCGACATTTCAGAGATTTTCGGCTCCCGGGCCTGTGGATACCTCGTATTCCTCAGGGAGAAAACAGTTTGTTCGGTTCTACAGGGGTAATTGAAAGGACGGGAACATGATACGGTTCCCGCCCTTGTGAGATTAGATTAAAGTGAACAAAAAGCTGTAGCGCCTCCCCAGCTTTCTGTAAGTCCCGCGTATTCACCGGTATCCGGGTCTGTCACCCAGAGGGTTCCTTCCCAGATAGTGTATACAAGGCCGTTCGCGACAGCCATTTCCCGGACTCCGCCGTATTCACTGCCAAGGTTGATGTAATCTCCGGTGTACGGATTTACCTTGTAGAGATTGTCACCCTGGACAACGAAAAGGGCGTCGGAGCTTCCGGCAACCGCTGTAGCACCATCGTAGGATGAAGTGAATTCGGTGAAATCCCCGGTGTCCGGGTTCGTCCTGTATAGAACATCATTCTGGATCACCATGAGAGCCCCTCCGGCCCAGGCGAGGAACTGTGTTCCTTCGTAATCACCGGGAATGCTTTCCCAGCTGCCATCAGCAGGGTCTACTTCGTAAATGATACCGCTCTGACAGCCGTAAAGGGCATCCGAACTGGCGGTCAGGGCATTCGCGCCATCCCATGTTGATGAGAGTGATTCCCAATCTCCGTCGTCCGGGTCTGCTATGTAAAGATTGTCCCCCTGTATGGCATAAAGGTATCCCTGGCACGATGTCAACAACTCGGCACCTGACCAGGATGATGAAAGCGAATTCCATGTGCCATCGGAAGGGTCTACATCGTACAGGTAGTCTCCATCAATGGCGTAGAGCCATTCTGCACCTGCTGTACCCGCTGATGCCAGCAGCACCGCAGCTGTCACTAAAAATATTTTCATTCTTTCTCCTCTCTTTACTTTTCTACCTTATGACCATTACCCTCGCAGTCGATACTTCTCTGCCCTGCTGCAGGCGGAGGAAGTACATTCCGGGTACAAGATCGCCGGTATTCCAATTGAGTGAATAGGATCCGTTCAGGTCTCCCTGGTAAGGAGTCGCGACAAGACGTCCCGTAAGATCGAATACGTTTAATTCAGCAGGACCGTTTCCGGTAAGGGTTATCGTCGTGGCGGATCTGGCGGGGTTACCGGCAATGATATTAAGGACTTCACCATTACCATGACCTTTTATTCCACCATAGTATCCATCCGGATAGTGAAGTCCGTAGGAGATGTGTCTTGCGAGTGGAACCGGAGGGACAGCATCGGGGTCTACGAAATTTACCATTGGATCACCGTATAGAACGTACTGAAGCGTCTCGTCAACACCCGTTGTGGCGCCGGGAGGGGTGTAAATTGTGGATATTCTCGCGTTACTGTATGCGGCAGCTTCACCGAGGGTGAAATCCTCTGCTGTTACAAGGTGTACCCACAGATTCCACCACCATCCTGAGCCATCGAAGGATACGGAAGCAAGGCTGCCTATGGAACCGATGGCGCCATGATTCAGGCCGATCTCATTCATTTCTCCGTTGGCCATGCTGCACGCGTTGTAGGCGATGATAACCGAGTGCATGTTGTCGAAATCCGCATCCAGATCACTCTGGGAATAATCTCCTCCGGCGGAACCATCGTAAACCCTGCCATCATCGTCGGGCCAATAGGGATCGCCGAATGCTATGGTATAATTGTCCTGTGCGACTCCGTTGTCTTCAGCGCGAACAGCAATATGTGTCCCACCGCCATGGCAGGAGAAGTACAGGAATGTAGAACCGTCTATTACGTCCTGTACGAAACCGCAAAGAGTTACACCGGGTTGTGAAGGATGGGTTCCGGTGCCGGGCTGAGCTCCGCTGTGGAAGTGGGATTCGTAATCCTCTCCGTAGAAGGTCGCGTACTGTCCGGGGCAGCACCCTGTATCACCGGCATCCATTGGAGCGGGCCACAGTGGATCAAGGCCCGGTTGAGAAGGGGGCCATCCGGGGAAGTAATTGTTCGCGGCTGTCCAGCCCTCCTCGGGCCATCCGAAGACCTCGTTTACCAAAAGATTGCTGTACCAGTTATCATCGAAAGTGTACTCGGACCAGTAGTCTACCTCATAGGCGTTCATGGCGATAGTGACATGGTCAGGTCTGGGGTTTGCGTGTATCACTGCCTCGTAGAGAGCCCCACGGTTTATTGTGCCGATATTGTCTACCCATTCCAGCGGGAAACGGCCGGTGACCGCACCGTCTCTTGTTGGGTCTGAGAGGTCACCGCTGATGGACCGTTCAAATGTGGCGGGGAAAACGGTTTGATCTGAAAAAGTCAGAACATACTCCAGCCGGGTAGGATCTGAACCTCCAAGGCTGTCAAGGAAAGTATAGAACTCGGCTGCGAGAGCTGCTGATCCTGAGGCTTTTGCGCCGGTAATCGGGGCATCAAGTTTTGTGTCTCCCACAGGCAGGAAAGATTTGAGGTCGGCCATTGCCTGCATGTTCAATCGATCCAGTGATTCCGGCAGCTGAAGAGCGTATCCACCGTAACGCGCGGCCGCAAGCGCTGCAGGCATGGACTGCATTTCTTCCTTATAAACGCATGCAACCGACTGGCTCATCAGGCTGAGGGTTGCAGGCAGCAGATCGCCGGGTCCCGAAAATTCGGTTACTGAAATTGACATGGCACTCAACTGATCCAGAACACCGCTTGCAACAGCGTCGGGGTAATCGATAAGGTATACATCCGTAACTCCCATCGAAGTCAGCGTGGAAGATGTTTCTATTCCAAGGGTGACGCCGTCGGTCCAGAGAACCGGACAGTTATTCACAGCGGCCCATCCCGCTGCCGCCGCTGCTCCGTTAATGTATTCCTCATCCGTGTCGGACCTTACGCAGATAACAGCTTCTGAAAGAGATGGCCATTCAGTTGTGGCTATATTCGCTGCGATTTCGTCAACAGTGCCGGTGTACGGGAGTATTTCGGAATATGGAACCATGCCCTCAACAACGGTCTTGAAACCTGCATCAACATTGCCTACGTAAATGATGCTTCCATTCTCTCCCAGGTCTGTCAGGTAAGTCGCCCAATCTTCCATGGCGTAGTATCCCGACTGAGAATCCGCTCCGTCTGTAATCAGCAGGGAACCGTAGGATTCGGAATACTCCTGGAAATAGAGAGCAGGCACAGTAGAGAAAAAATTGTATACCGTTGGAAGAGAGGATTCGTCAACATGAACGACTGCGCATCTACCGAAGAAATTACCTCCTGTCACCGTCAATACAAGTACAGGTACTGCAATAAGAGCAAATTTCATAACTCACTTCCGTTTCAATTTGACCAATAGTGTTAAGCTGAATACTTACAAACAATATTCAGAGAAACCGGAGAAGTCCATGTTTCGCAACGAAAAACGGGAGGATCGAATCCTCCCGCTTCTCTAAGCTACTTAACTCTGACTGCCTGATTCTACCTTATGACCATAACCCTCGCGGTTGATACTTCGCTGCCCTGCTGCAGGCGGAGGAAGTACATACCGGGAGCAAGATCACCTGTATTCCAGCTGACAGAACGGGATCCGTTGAGATCTCCACGGTAAGGAGTCGAGACAAGGCGCCCTGTAAGGTCAAAGACGTTGAGTTCCGCCGGGCCATTCCCACTCATGGTGACAACGGCTGAGGATCTTACAGGATTGCTGACCAGAATGCTTGTGTTATTAAGGGCAATTCCACCCTGCTGCTCCTCAATTCCGGTAACTCCCCAGACGGCCATCTGTACTGAAGGGTCTCCCATAAGGTTGTAACCCTCGTAGTAATATTTCGTTCTACCGCCGCCGCCGTAAGCGTTGTATACGGCTGCCTTTCCGCCGTTTAAGAAGCCCATGGCCCAGTATATGTCCTGGCCGAGGAAGAAGTCGTACTCGCCCTTTTCCTGAATATCATCCTCATCCCAGTAGGATGATGGTACCGAGCCCCAGAACCAGAGACCACCCCTGTCGGGAGTTCTGGTCCAGGTTTCAGCCCAGCATGTACCGACCGAGTAGTCGCCGGTAATGCAGGCGTGGGAAAGAACGCCGGGTAGCATGGTGCCGTTGGTAAGCGAGTTGAAATTACCCTGACTGAAAGACATGTCCCCCCAGCTTGTAGTGCTGCCGTGTCCGGAGAACGTAAGCATGGATACGCCGCCGTTGATGGAGGTTACTGCCTGGGAGGCGGTGCCGCCGGAATGCGGGTATATCTTGTCGTAATTGTACGACCGAGGATCAAGATAATTCGTTATACAATAATTGTGTGTTCCCTCTGAAATATCGTAGTGATCACTGCTGGCTATCCAGCATGTATTCCGTACCCATGGGGTTAAACCGCCGACATTCTGTTCATACTCGATAACCCTGTAAGCCATCATGATTGCCTGACCTACATTTGTAACGGAAAATCTGCCTAAGAAAACATCGGGAACAAAACCGCCGTCATCAAGACAGGAGTAGTACAGGTCGGTTACTCCGCCGTATTCAGTCGCGCTGCCGCCTGGGAGATATCCGGTATCGCCAACAAGAAGGACGTACTGAGGAGGGCTCGGCCAGGTCAGTATGGCGTTCTGTATGTAGGCGGTGATGTCAGCGGAGGAGGAGCCCGTAACGCTGAGATCAACCATCGTAACGTTGAAGCCCATGGTTTCCTTCCAGGTGACGAAAGCATCCATACCGGTTGTGACGAAATCGGAGTGTCCGATTATAAGGTATGGAGCCGGGGGAGTGTCGCAGCCGCCCTCGAAAGTCCCGTAGTTTTCTGTCATGCCGCAAAGAACCCGTTCAAATGGAGGTGCGTAGTACCTGTTGGCATTTGCGTAGGTTGCCCCAAGGTCTCCGCCCTCGAATGAAAGTGATATGGTTGCATCGGAAAGAAAATCGCAGCTGTTATCGATCGGATTCCAGCGAAGGGGAAGAACTTCAACGAGTGCCAGGTTACGGCCGCGCATCTGTCCCGCGTATATCACCCTGACCCATTCAGTGGGATAGGACGAGCCGGTATTGTAAACTTCATCATCGAATTCCATGACGAATGCATCGCGTGACTCGTTTTTCGTGGCGGACAGTATGCCCGGATTTACAGGCCATTCAGGGCCGCTGATATTCTGAACAACTTCATCTGTGAGTGTTACCTCAACTGTTGCTCCAACCGGTATCTCCAGCCAGGTGCGGTATACCGGCATCCTGGGGTAGGAGAATTCTCTGATATTCTCAGCGCCTTCAATAGTGACAGCGGAGTAGTTGTCTCCTCTGATATTCATGGTTTTGAACTCTGGCTGGGAAGCCGACAAATTCAGTACAATACCGTCTGCCGATGATTCCAGAGTGGTGAGCCCCGATGCCAGGGCGATTCCGGAAATAAAGAGCATAGTGAAGAACATGGATTTCATGCCTTTTCCTTTCGTTAAGGAGTGTGTAATATTAGAAATGTAGTGCTTAAAGAACTTGCTTTATTTATAGAACAGTAGAATACCGAATACGGTTCCCGGCGTAAAGGGTTTTATCTCATGCTTTTTCAGAATGTTTTATTGCTTATTCTGACTCTATTATCTGCTGAATCGGAGAACAGCAGCGGTGGAATATCATTGGTTCTCTCCGGTGGAGGAGCCCGTGGTTTTGCCCATGTTGGAGTACTGCTGGCTCTTGAGGAAGAAAATGTCTGCATTCGAAGCGTAACCGGAGCAAGCATGGGTTCATTGATAGGGGGCCTGTACTCCTGCGGTTATTCTCCCGCTTACATTGATTCCCTTGTAAAAAGCGCGAACTGGGGCTGGTTGTTTTCCTCAAAACCTGACAGCAGGTTAACGATGCTCCCGCTTCGGTTGTCAAATTCCCATGATATTCTCAGGCTGCAGGTTAAAGGATTCTCTCCACTGCTTCCCCGCAGCGCGGTTTCAACACAGAGGGTAGCGTCGCTTCTGTCATCGCTAACGTGCCCTGTACAGGTTGAAAGAGGGCTGCAGTTCGACTCCCTGCCTGTTCCTCTGAGGCTGGTAGCTTTCGATCTTGTGAATCATGAGAGAATTGTTCATTCCTCTGGAAACCTTTCAAGGGCCCAGCTGAGCTCAATGGCGGTTCCGGCGGTGTTTCCCGCTGTACGGATGGGAGATATGCTGCTGGTTGACGGAGGAGTTGGCGATAATATCCCGGTTGATGTTGCCAGGCAGACCTGGCGCTATCCCGTGCTTGCCGTGGATATATCCTCCGGGCCACCTGAGATTCCTGAAAACCCGACCTTGATTCAGGTCGGCAATCTGACTTACAGCGCTTTATCCGAGCGGGTTAACGAGCTCTATAGCGAACAGCCGGATTTCTATTTCAGACCGGATCTTCATGGAGCTAAGAGTTACAACTTTACATCTGAGGCGGCTGACAGTCTGATTGAATACGGATACGCACAGATGCTTGAATACCTCCGTGAACATCCTGAAATACCAAGGTCGGGAGGAGTGAATACTGAATCAGCAGAACCTGTTTACAACACAGAGCTTGTAAATGAGGTGAAATTGGAAGGTTTAGTAAGAATATCCGAGAATGCTGTCCAGGACTGGCTCATACTGAGCAGTGGAGATATGGCGGATCCCGCGAACCTGCGGGATGCAGCTGAAAAACTTTACGCCTCGCAGCTGTTCGACAGTGTGGAATACTCTCTGGAGCCTTCTACAGATTCCGGATACGTTAACGTTGTTTACTCTTTTACCGAACGGGAACCCTCGTCTATAGGAATTGGAATGACCTACAACAACCAGTTCGGGCTGGATGGCAGGATTACCTACAGACACCTGAATTTTCTTAATGACGGAGATCACCTGATTCTGAATACTGGGGGCGGAAACAATTACATTTATACCGAATTGAGGCTGCTTGATCTTTCATCCGGGAGGAGAAAGTGGTTCGCTGATTATTCGCTTTCAGTCTATCAGATGCAGGTAATGGCTTTCGAGCGGGACGGCAGTTCGTCGTACAAAGTAGAAACGGAAGGCTGCGGATCACTTGCGCGAGGATTCGCCGCAGGCTGGGCTGGGCTAAACGAAATCGGTATTTCCGGAACCACTCACAGGTACGGATCCGATGAATTCCAGGGATTCACTTCCATATTTTTCAGCCATCTTACCGAAACCATGGACAATCCTGTATATCCGGGATCGGGAATAAGGTTCGAAGCCGTAGCTTCCTGGGCTCCCCTTATGACACATAAACATTTGAGCGTTGTTTGCGATTTCGAGGGAGCGGTACCTTTTCTAAGGAAAGGCACATTCGTTCTGAATGTCTGGGGACAGCTCCTTGCGGGTACTACCTGGGACTGGCAGGAAAGTATGCTTTCAGCTTCAAGGTCCATTCCGGGCATGCCTTACAATTCCCTTCCATCGAGACAGAGGATAGCGGGGCTCGCGAGCTTTCGAAGAAAATTGAATGGTCCATTCTTTCTTTCACTGGAAGCGGGCACCGTATGCGATTGGGAAACACCCCTTGAGATAGAAGACAGCGAGTGGACGTACGGAGCAGGATTATCCGCAGGTCTCGATACACCAATGGGTCTTGCGTCGGTTAGCTGGGGATGGTCTTCGGAGTTTCATAACAGATGGATTGTATCTGTGGGGTCTTCATCAACGTATGGGCCGGGGAGGTAGAAACTGGCACTTATAAGAAAAGCCGATTCGATAAGGTCTGTACGGGAATCCGCGCCGGGTTACCGAAACGTTATTTCCAGGATTCTCGCTGGTCAGGCCCAGGGCTGCGGCGGCCTTACGGTCAGGCTGCTCACAATAAAGCCTGAAGGGAAGTTACCGAGAACCGAGTTCGACTTCCAGCAGGTGGTTACAGTGCTTCAGGGAGAGCTTTTGTTCATGGATGGTGATGGAGCGATGAATGTGGTCAATGAAGGAGATGTTATTATTATTCGTCCTTACGAGAGGCATCATTTCCAGAACGACTCATCGTCCCTCGCCCGAATCATCATCTCCGAAACCCGGGGTCGGACCCGGGGTCGGACGTAACTTCTGGTCACTTGCAAAACGCTACATATCATAATAAATTAATGTATATACTTAAATTACAGTTATAATAGACAATAATCACGTATTATGCTCTTGACAAATCTTTTTCCGATAATATTAACTTGACAGTATCAAAGAGAAGTAAAGAAACCATATTACGGTTTTCCAGTAGAAGTGGGGAGGAAGAAATGAAACTGATTGCGGCAGCAGTGATGATGGCTCTTTTGATAAACTGCGGCGGAGAAGAAACGGAACAGGAAATTCCGGTTCAGGCGACTCCTGAAGTACCTACGGTTTATCTGGTTCCTGTTGATTCAATAGGTATTGAACTGGGCGACTCCACACTTGTTATGGGCGCAATAGAAGGGCTTGCGTACGGCCCTGACGGGAATATTGCCATACTTGACTGCGCATTGGCCTGCGTTCGAATCTATTCTCCTGAGGGCGAGTATCTGAGGCAGATAGGCAGAAGAGGTAACGGCCCCGGAGAACTTCAGAGCATTGCGTTTCTGGGTATTTCTGAAGACGGCCACGTATACCTGACCGGTGACGGCTGTGAGTTACTGGGCGTTCACCAGTTCGATTATTACACAGGTGAATGGCTGGGATCAATTCCTTCACTGGGAACCCCTCCTACTTGCATTGAAGGTGCGGAAGACAGCTTTTACGTCAGGAAGGATATAAATCTTGATACCTCCTCCGGAGAACCGCTGATACTGATAAGTATTGCGAAATTCGCTTATGGCGAGGAGGAACCGGTAATGACTTATATAGAAGATACTGCCCCTTTTAATCCGGCTGATATGGCCTCAATGATCGAACTGGTCTGGTATGGTTATGATGTAGCAACCGACTTCTCTGGAAATACGTACATAGCGCCCAGATCTACAGAAGAGGCTGAGGTTATCATTTACGGTTCCGACGGAGAGGAAACCGGACGAATTGAGCTCGATCTTGAACCGGTGATGAGGACGGAAGAAGAAATAGAGATGGAAAAGCTGATTCTGACAGCTAAGATGTCGATCATGGGAGACGACCATATGCCTCCTCTAGAACCGAATCCTTACAAACCTCTGATAAGAGGTCTCGAAGTTGATGAAGAAGGAAACATCTGGGTTCAACATGGAGGAGCTGCAGTACCGACATTCAGCGTGTTTAACAGTTCAAGTGAACTGATGTTCAACGCTGAAGTGGCCGGAAACCCTCCTGACGGCAATTCCTGGAGATTTTACATTGATGGCAACGGAATCCTTGCTTATGCGGAGGATCCGGCTGATGGTTACCAGAAAGTCTATTTGCTGGAAGTGGAGTAGGATTAGGCAGAAACGCAGAGGTTTTCTTCAGTCTTTCTGCATAAGGCTTAACGCTGATTGTACCGCATCGTAAGCATTTGCGGCGTAGCCGTCGGCTCCTATTGAATTAGCGTATTCCTTGGTAACCACTGCACCTCCAACCAGAATTCGTGCTGAAACCCCTTTGGCTTTCGCAAGAGAAATAATCTTTTCCATTTCAGGAGCAGTGGTACTCATAAGCGCTGATAGAGCAATTATATCCGCATGAATTTCTCTGGCTTTTTTTACGATTTCATCGGAATGCACATCTTTTCCAAGGTCAATAACGTCAAAGCCTGCGTTTCTAAGAAAAAGGGCTACAAGATTCTTGCCGATGTCATGTATGTCACCTCTAACCGACGCGAGAACTATCCTGCCTTTGAATGAAGACACTTCCTCCTTTTCAAGGTAAGGTCCGAGAAGTTTCGTCAGAACTTCCGAGGCTTCAGCTGAAGCTATCAGGTGGGGCAGAAACAGCTTTTTCCGATTGTAGAGCTCTCCAACTTTTTTCATAGCGGGGGCGAGACCATTTTCGAGAATCCCTTTCGCTGTTATACCGCTCTCAAGTAATTCCCTGCCTGTGGCTTCTGTCTGCCGGCGGTCTCCTATGATGATGCTCTTGTGCAGAATTCCCATGAAATCCGGGGCAACTCCCTGAGGATCAAGCTCAGGGAGCCTTCTCTCAACCGGCTCGATGTTACCCATTAAAATCTGTGCGTTCCTGTGCATTTCAAGCACTTTAGAATCCAGAACATCCACAATGGCCATATCCAGTCCATAAGGTGCCATCGATGCCAGAAGGGCTGCATTCAGACCGCTTCTATTGGGCAAGCCGTGGGATAGATTTGATATACCCGCTATTGTAAGGAGCCCTCTATGTTTGAATAATTTGAGAGTCTCCAGAATCAAGCGGGTATCAGCTCCGACACCCAGGGGTTTCACAATTGGATCAGCAACTATTCTGCACTCAGGAAATCCATGACTCCCAAGAATAGCAATTCCCCTTTCAAGTTTGCTCAACCGCTCCTCAGCTGTTTTGCCGAGGCCTTTTTCATCTATGGGCAGAAGCACAGCGTAGCCACCATGGCGGAGGAGAGTGTTTATTCGGTCGCCGATGAATTTCTCCGAGGCAATCAATGAGTTAAAAATGCCTATGCCCCCCATTTCGCAGAAGGCGGTTTCTATATTCTCCGGACCGGAAACGTCGACGGAAAGGGGAGAACCGATGGAAAGCCTGCTGAAAATCTCATGGACGAAACCATCTGGAATAAGTTTTTCCAGGCCCAGATTCACATCAATAATGTCTGCTCTGCCCTGGGCTTTGGCAAGGGAAATAACCGCGAAGAAATCTCCCTGTGACAGGGAATTCTGCAAATTTTTCTTACCGGTAGGATTGATGGATTCCCCAACGGTAAGCATCCTGTCACCAAGGCGAACCATCCTGTCAACAGAGGTGATAAGGTGAAGTTCTTCCGGTTCTGATTTGGCCACAGGACGATTTCCAAGAAGGGAAACATATTCCCGCACATGCGCAGGACCGCTGCCACAGCAGCCGCCTAAAATGGAGGCTCCGCTCCGGGCGAAATCCTCAATCCATTCTGCGAATCTTTTAGAAGACATGTCATACATTCCATTAACTGGAAGGCCGGCATTGGGTTCCGCCACAACGCACTTGGTGGAAAATCTGATCATTTCCTGGATAATAGGCAGCAATTCCTCCGGCCCGTTTCCGCAGTTGGCACCAACCGCATCTACCGGAAGCTGATTTGCCAGAACGACCAGTGCTGTGGGGGATGTACCGGACAGGGAGAGGGAGCCTGATCCGAAAGTCATCTGTGCCGAAATAAATGCATCGGGAACATTGTCTCTGACTGCAAGAACCGCGGCCTTCAGCTCCCTCGGATCTGAAAATGTTTCAAGGAAGAAAATGTCTATACCGCTATCAGCAATAGCTTTTACCTGGGCAGAGAAAAGCTGATAGGCATTCTTCCATGTCATTGTACTCGATGGATGCATCAGGTTACCGGTGGGACCGATACTCGCCGCGACCATGGCATTGCCTCCTGCGGCGCAAATTGCCGCATCCGCGAGCCTATGGTTAAGATTCGTTACTCTTTCGGATGTTCCGAGCTTTGCTTCAGTACCTCCGAAAGTGCAGGCTAGAATTATATCTGCTCCGGCTTCGACGAAGTCGGAATGCATGGCACTTAGTACATCCATATTTGACGAAGCCCATTCTTCCGTGGATACACCGGAAGGCATCCCCCTCTTTAAAAGTTCGGTTCCGGTTCCCCCGTCAAGGAAGACTACTCTTTTCTGAAGGAGATTCCTCAGTTTTTCCGACTGCGTCATTCCATTACTCCCGCCATATTTTTGCCAGCTTCATAGTTCCTTTTCTTGAACCGGCAAGGTAAATCCCTGAGATCATCTCTCTCATTCCCTCCATCAGTTCAGAGAGGTAGTCAATTGAAAAAGGCAGAACATCGCTGTCGTCAAGTTGTCGGATTTTTTTGAGAATATTATCCGGTATTGATATGCCCGGCACCTCTGATGAAAGATATTCAGCGGAATACCTGTTTCTGAAGGGCATTACTGCAGGTAGAATCGGGTATTCCTCGAGCAGTTCGGCGGATTTCTCAATTGTTTCCATGGAATAGACAGGCTGGGTAATAAAGAATCGGCTGCCTGCGTTCCAGCGTCTTTTAATCTTATCTGTTGAATTTGGATCTCCAAGGGATATAGCAGTTCCGGGAAAGTAATTCGCTCCGGTTCCTATTCTTCTGCCGTTCATATCCTGTCCTTTGGAAAGATGCTGAAGCAATTCCAGGGTCTGTTCTGTTGAAAGGTCGTATACCGCGGTTGACTCGGGATAATCTCCAAGGGATGGAGGATCTCCAGATATCAGGAATATTCCCTGCAGACCGCTGCCGGAAAGGGCAAGAAGGTCCGACTGAACGCGGGTCAGGCTTCTGTCACGCAGGGCAAAATGCACAAGGGGCTCAATGCCAAGCTTCTGGCGAAGGTAAAGCCCGGAAATGCATGGAGACATCCTGACCTTTCCCATTGGAGAATCAGGGATGCTTACGGTGATGGGAGCAAATTGCCCCAGCTTTTCAGCTCTTGAAGTAAATAATGAAAGATCGCCGCCCCTTGGTGGAAGAAGTTCAAGAACGAGTGCGTCCCTGCCCGCAAGCTGCGCCGAGAGACCCGGTGGATCATAGGTTGACGCGGAGTCCTGAATTTCATCGCTTTCTTCGGAAATCCAGCGGGAAGAAGTTACTTTAACTTTTGTCCCCTCTGTAAACTTCTGCGCCAGGTTAGAAATAAACGCAGGAGTCGTTCCACAGCATCCACCTATCAGAGATGTTCTTGCATCAGCGCAGGACAGCATGCATCGGGAAAAATGATCAGGATTATCGGGAAACACGAAATGACCTTCGATGTACTTTCCGGTTCCTGAATTTGGTTGAAGCATCACGGGAAAAGGAGAGGATGTTACTAATTTTCTATGTATATCAAGAAACTGAAGGGGGCCGATTCCGTGATTTGAACCGAACATTACTATATCTGTGTTCTCGAATTCACTGATGGAATCTCCAATTGAAAAACCGGAAGGAGTAAGAAGATCGAGTCCATAGGTAAAACTGACCGCAATGGGAATATCTTTAGAGCATGACCTGACGATATTGTATATGATTCTGGCTTGAAATGGGTCGACCTGGGTTTCAAGGAGTATGAGATCAACGCCTCCATTCAGTAAACCCTCAACCTGTGGAAGGTAAGTTTCTTGCAGTCTGTCGGCATCCCTGGGTTCAATCCGGTATGACCTGCTGGTTCCCGGAGGGCCGATTGAACCCATTATTGAGCAGTTTTTATTTCGCGATGCGAGCTTCACAGCGTTGTAGTTTATCTCCTCGCACCTGTCTGCAAGACCATGCATATCCAGTTTTTCTGTATTAGCGTCGAATGTGTCAGTTGTAAGTACCTGTGCGCCAGCCGATGCGTACTCGCGGTGTATGCTGGCCAGGATCTCAGCTGATCTGATCACTGCTTCGCATGCCAGGTAATTCGCCGGATATCCAAGTGAAAAAAGATATTCACCGATTGCGCCGTCAGCCAGCCGCGTGATTCCTTTTTTTAGCAGACTCATATATCCTCCCGCTGAGATATTATGGAATTTTGTATGATTTTAATTTGGCGGCGCTGGATTTCTACATCCGGCGCTCTCGCATAAAAGATACTGTATTTTCAAGCCCTTCTTCAAAAGTCGCGACCGGTTCGTATTCAAGATATTTACACGCAAGTGTAATATCCGCCCTGCTGTGTTTTACGTCTCCGGCGCGTTCGGGGCCATGGGAGGGTTCGATGTCAGTCCTGTCAGTCAGGCGGCCGATTTCTGAAGCAAGATGGTTTACTGTAATGCTATCGCCGCAGGCAATGTTCATCATCATGCCGGGGGCAGCTGGAGCGTTCGCGGCAAGAAGGTTGGCGTGAACAACGTTAGCTATATATGTGAAATCTCTTGACTGCTGGCCGTCACCGTTTATCAATGGTCTGCGTCCCTCAAGATATGCCCGGATGAAAAGCGGAATAACGGCTGAGTACGGACTGTCAGGGTCCTGATATGGACCGAATACATTGAAATACCGCAGGGCCACGGTTTCCAGGCCATAAATGTGGTTGAAAACCTGCATATATTTCTCACCTGCAAGTTTACTTACCGCATATGGAGAAAGTGGTCTTACGCGAAGGTTCTCACTTTTTACCTGTTCAGGAGCATCTCCATAAATTGAAGAGGAAGAGGCGAAGAGAACCCTTCTGCAACCCGCGTCAAGAGCTGCGTGAAGGACATTCAGAGTACCCTGTACGTTCACATCGTTGGTTGTTATTGGGTCAGCTATGGAACGGGGAACACTGGGAAGTGCGCCCTGATGGAAGACAACCTCTACTCCGTCCATAGCATTTCTGATAACATGATAACTTCTGATATCGCCTTCGATTATGTCAACGTCATCCCTGATATCCGCAAGGTTTGCCCAGTGTCCGGTGGAGAAATTATCCAGAATTCTTACTTCATTTCCCTTTGCTAGAGCTTTCCTAGCGATGTTACTTCCGATGAAACCGGCGCCTCCAGTTATAAGATACATCTATTCGATTCTCCTCAATATTCTCAGAGCCGCAGCAGCAGCGCCGAGACCATTGTCTATGTTAAGCACGCATATTCCAGGACTGCATGAGTTAAGCATTGAAAGCAACGCAGTAACTCCCCCGAAAGCCGTACCATAGCCTGTTGAAGTTGGTACAGCAACCACTGGCCCCCTGTAGAGTCCTCCGATAACAGACGGTAGAGCGGCATCCATCCCGGCAAAAACAATGCACACTGAGCTTTTCCTTAAATGAGGAAGGGTTTCAGAAAGCCTGTGAATTCCCGACACACCAATATCGTAATAGCGGTGTATTTTAACCTTCATTGTTTCCAGAATCACTGAAGCTTCTTCAGCGGCGTGGAGGTCTGAAGTTCCCGCTGAAACAACTGCTACCGAACCTTCGTTATGGTCGGGAATTCCATTGAATTTGCCAGTCACAAACAGTCTCGCTCTTTGAGAATACTGTCCTTCAGGGAATGCTTCAAGAAGAACCGTTTTTTGTTCTTCATCGATCCTTGAAACAATGGCAAGGCCGTTTCTGCTGAAGAGAATATTCGTGATTTTCAGAATCTCTTCAGTGGTCTTACCCTGAGCGAGAATCACTTCCGGAAGGACTGCGGTTATTCCTCTCCCAGTATCGACCCTTGCAAATCCAAGATCTGATGTAAGATGAGAGTTTAGCAGTTTGAGAGCTTCATGTGGTGTGATACCACTAGTACTGAGTAATGCAAGTAGCGCTTCAATACTGCTATCCTTCATAATTCTCCCCCGATTGTACTATCATGCGATTAGATGAATGCAACAATTCTCA
>JAIORS010000122.1 GCA_021108005.1 Candidatus Aegiribacteria sp. | reverse complement strand
GATGATCATAATTTACTAATCATGTGGGGGGTCGGCTATATGTTATCAGGTCTTGCATCCGGGCATTTATGTCAATCTAACATGCAAATAAGGAACTAAAATATAATATCTAATTGAAGACAAGACTTGAATTTCACAAACATATTCAACAACAATCCCACCATATACGAAGGGAACGCGATGGCATTTGAAACGGGAAAAACCTATCACGGTTTCGTACTTATTGATAAGCATGATATAAGTGAGGTCAACTCAAAAGGCCTTTTGTTCGAACATGAAAAAAGCGGTGCTCGTCTTGTGAAACTTGAGAACAGTGATGACAACAAGTTATTTTCAATCGCTTTCCGTACTCCGCCACAGGACAGCAGAGGATTGCAGCACATCCTTGAGCATTCGGTACTTTGCGGTTCACGCAAATTCCCCTCCAAAGAGCCATTTATAGAATTGCTGAAGGGTTCGCTCAAAACATTCCTGAATGCTATGACTTTCCCGGACAAAACCATGTATCCAATAGCCAGCAGAAATACAAAGGACTTTTTCAATCTGATGGATGTTTATCTTGATGCAGTTCTTTATCCCAATCTCCTTGTTCAGCCTGATATCATGATGCAGGAAGGCTGGCATTACGAGCTTAACAGCCCTGAAGAGGAAATCACATACAAAGGTGTTGTCTACAATGAAATGCGTGGGGAATATTCCACACCCGAAGCGATGCTGACAAGAAAAATATTCGAATCTCTGTTTCCGGACACAGCCTATGGAGTGGATTCAGGAGGCGATCCCGATGTGATACCAGAACTTACACAGGAACAGTTCTGCGCATTTCACAGTGAGTATTACCACCCTTCAAACAGCTATATCCATCTATACGGTGACGGCGATACGCTGAAAGAGCTCAAATTCATCAACGACGAGTACCTGCAAGGCTTCAATTCCCGCAATGTTGATTCAGTGATTAACATGCAGACCGCTTTTGACAAACCGGTAGAAATGACGATTGATTATCCTGTTTCTAAGGAAGAAACCGAGGAGGGGAAGACTTATCTGTGTCTCAGCTGGGTTACAGCCAGATCAACAGACCCTGATCTCTGCCTGGCATTTGAGATTCTGGAGCATTTGCTTCTGGATACTCCAGCGGCACCTCTGAAAAAGGCACTTCTTGAATCCGGGCTTGGCAAGGATGTATTTGGTCAATACATAGGTAATCTGCTTCAGACTCCTTTCAGCGTTGTACTGAAGAACTCCAACGAGGACCGAAAAGATGAATTCGAAAATGTTGTATTCAAAACACTCCATAAACTGGTCGAAAGAGGTATAGACAAAAAACTCATCGAAGCCTCGATTAACTCAATGGAGTTTGAACTGCGTGAGGCTGATTACCAGGGATATCCAAAGGGGCTTTTCTATGCCATGAAGAGTCTTTCCACCTGGCTGCATGGCGAAACCCCGTTCACTCCCCTTGAATATGAACCTGCACTTAGAATACTCCGAAGGGGACTGACAGAAAACTACTTTGAAGAACTCATAGAGGAGCATCTACTCAAGAATAATCACAGGTCCCTTCTTATTGTGCGTCCCAGAAAGGGTCTTGAGGAAGATAAAAACACGGTACTCCGGAAGGAGCTGGCCGATTACAAGGCAACACTGTCCGCTGAACAGATTAAAGAACTGGTCGAGCAGACAAAGGCTCTCAGTGAACATCAGAACATAGCTGACACCCCTGAGGCACTGGCCAAAATTCCCTGTCTGTCCCGCGGGGATATTAAAGGCGCGGCTGAAGAACTGCCACTTGTTGAAAAAGAGGAGGCAGGCATCCCGGTACTGGCACATTATCTTTTTACCAACAATATAGCTTATCTGAATCTCTATTTTGACAGTGGTGTCGTTCCGGCAGAGGATTTGCCCTATCTTGCTCTTCTAACGCGGGTGGTGTCCAGAACCGATACGGAAAACCATGACTACAGCGACCTCGCAAACGAATTGAACATCCATACCGGTGGCATCGATCTGGATATTGGTGTCTATAAGCACATACGTACCGGAGCGATGATACCCCGCCTGGAGGTTCAGTCCAGGGCACTCATTCACGAATTGCCCAGAATGATTGAGCTGCTGGGTGAGGTTCTCGGTCATACAGATTTTAGCAACACGAGCCGTTTGAAGGACATCATACAGGAAATGAAATCACGCCTGGAGATGTATATCAATTTCAGGTCTCACGTGATTGCCAGGCGTCGACTGTTTTCTTACATGTCTCCCGCAGATCAATACTCCGAGCAGATCGAGGGACTGGAACTGTACAGGGCTATTTCGGACATGGCGGAAAATTTTGATAACAGTGTTGATAAGATTAAAAACAAGCTGGCAGGCATAGCCAGACTTATCTTCAATCGGAATAATCTCCTTGCCAGCATTACCATTGGCGAAGAAGACTATCCTGTATTCCAGAAGGAATTCCCGGCTCTATTTGAACATTTGGCCAGTGATATCCCAGTTCCTGTTGAGTACTCCTTTGAGACCCCGGTTATTAATGAGGGGCTCTATACCCCCGGTATGGTTCAATATGTGGTAAAGGGTTTTGATTTCAGTCAGCTTGGATACGAGTATACCGGAGTTATGCGGGTAGTATCAACAATATCACAATTGACATATCTATGGAACCGAATCCGCGTGCAGGGCGGTGCCTACGGTGTCTTTGCCAAATTTGCCAGGGATGGCAGATTCTTCCTGGGATCTTTCAGAGACCCGAACCTCACAGAGACGCTTGAAGTATTTGACGGACTGCCGGAGTTCCTTCGCAATACGGATTTCGGGAAAAAGGAAATCACTAAATTCATCCTTGGGTCGATCTCCGATCTTGACCAGCCGCTGACGCCATCAATGAAAGGCATACGCGCTGCGGAAAATTGG
>JAIORS010000121.1 GCA_021108005.1 Candidatus Aegiribacteria sp. | reverse complement strand
GATGATCATAATTTACTAATCATGTGGGGGGTCGGCTATATGTTATCAGGTCTTGCATCCGGGCATTATTATCATATTACAAATAATACATTATTATAATATGTATATAGCAATCAGGTAGAAAGATATTTAATCGAGGATATCCTTGTAAGACGGATGGAAATCTTCAGCAGTCAGGAAAAACCTGAACCATGCAGATCGGTATGCGCCGGAGGTTGATTTCCTGATTCATGAAAATGGGCGTGTCATACCCGTTGAGATCAAAGCAGGAGCTTCTGGTCGGATGAAGTCACTTATGCGGTTCATTCAGGAGAAGAACAGTTCTCTGGCTGTTCGTTTCGATATGAATCCTCCCTCAATCCAGAAAGTAGAACATATGCTCGGAAACGGAGTTGGAGAGAGCTCCAGGGTTGCATTTGATCTTCTTTCGCTACCACTATACATGGTGGGCGAGATCAGTCGGTTGATTGATTGGAATGGAATCGTTTCATGCGAATAGTTAACCTTTTTCTTGATTTTGTGCGTGTACACAAATTCCTCAGGGAGGCTGTCTGATGGGCTGACGCGGTGACTGCTTGGAATGCAGTCATGATTATTGGAATTGACATTAGACTACACTCCAGATATTTTAGTAGTAATTAGGAGTGTGGTCATAATATGGAAAGATTCTTTGCTTCTTATGAGAGACTTCTTCAGAGCGTAAACTTCAAGACATACAGATACTTGTACAAGGATTTCAATCTTGACAGCCGGCTTACCGGTTTGATAGGTCCCCGGGGTACAGGGAAAACAACACTTCTGCTGCAGTACATTAAGGACAAGATCGAAGACAGAGAAAAATGCATCTATGTATCCATGGATAACATCTATTTCTCTGAAACAAGACTGATTGATTTTGTGAATGAACTCTATGAGATCTATGGGATCCGGTATTTCTTTCTGGATGAGGTACACAAATACCCTAACTGGAACCAGGAACTTAAAAATATATACGACACTTATCCGGATGTTAAAACAGTTTTCTCCGGAAGCTCAAGTTTGGATCTGACCAAAGGTACTTACGATCTGTCCAGGAGAGCCGTCATCTTCAGAATAAATGGATTGTCGTTCAGAGAATATCTTCATTTCAAAAGCATACTCACTGAAGAGCCAATTGAATTTGAAGAGCTGCTGACGAACAATAGAAAATACGCCAGGAAAATCGGCTCGACAGAAAAGCTGAGAGGATCCTTCAGACAGTACCTTTCTGCCGGATACTATCCGTTTTTTCTTGAGGACGAGTCAACCTATTCTCAGAAGTTGCTCCGGATCGTAGACAAAACAATCTACGAGGATATAGTGAACCACTATGCGATAAAAACGGAGAATCTGCCGAGTTTCAAGAGAATACTGGCATATACCGCAACTATTCCTCCGGGGGAATTAAGCATAAACAGCATCTCTCGGAATATAGGTCTTGATAACAAAACTGTCGCCAGGTATCTGCACATGTTGCAGGAAACAGGTCTGCTGACGCTGATAAGTTCGGGAAAAACCGGCAGCGGCCTGCTCAAACAGACTGAGAAGATCTATCTTGACAATTCGAACCTTTACGAAACCATTACTGCTGAGATCGGTGCAAAAAGCAATACAGGGTCCGTCAGGGAAATATTTTTTGTGAGTATGATAAAAAACAGCGGCCATCAGGTGCATTACAGCAGAATCGGTGATTTTGAAGTAAAGGGTACAGTGTTTGAGGTTGGGGGTCGGAATAAATCACTAAAGCAGATAGGTAAGAATCTCGATAGAGCATACCTGGTAAAGGATGATATCCTGTACGGAGGAAAGCATGAGATACCTCTTTACCTTTTTGGCTTTCTTTACTGATCAGGGAATTCTAATTGTCGGTGCTCGGAATGTTAACTGTTTCGGGATATACTTTCACTTGAATGTAGAATGTCAGGGGTCATTAGACATGAATGACCCAAAGTCACCTTTGTGTTTAAACGGATGAGCCGTATGGATAAAACAATGCTTTTCACGGAGCAGAGCGGGAAGCTATCGGGTGCGCTTCAATCATACATTAAGACAGGCGGGTTTCCGGAGGTCGTTCTTGCGGGATCAAATCTCAGAAGGAGTGAACTTCTATCATCCTACTTCAGAACTGTCTTCTTCAACGATCTGGTTGAAAGATTCGATATTCACGCTGCTCCAACCATGCAAAGGCTGATGGAGTATTTTCTCCATTCATTTTCGACTTTGTTCTCTATTTCAAGGTTTACCAGGAGACTCAAGTCGGAAGGGATATCATCAAGCAAGAAAACCGTATCAGCTTACCTGTCATATCTGGAAGAGGCATTCTTTATTCATACAGGTGAACTTTGCGATCCATCTGCGCACAAAAGAAGAATGAACCCCAGGAAGGTGTATCTGATGGATCACGGTTTTGCTACTATTCCACTTGCATATTCCGAGAACCTCGGATGATAGAAGTACATTTGAGCGGGATGGGCGGACAGTTGAAATTCTTCCTGCATGGCAATGGCTAATAGAATCGTTTCAAGAGAATATTTAACCTTATTATCCTTAAAAATTGGTATTGACGTTGTGCGCACAATCCAATAGTATTGTATCATGAAATTTGATTTCAGCCAGAAAAAGAATGAGGAAATATTTCTTGAACGCGGAGTCACATTTTACGATGTGATAGAGGCAATCGCTGAAAAAGGTATTCTCTTAAATTTTGATAATCCGAATAAAGAGAAATATCCGAATCAGAAAATTCTTATTGTTGATGTTAATAATTACGCATTTTGCGTACCGTACATAATACAAGAAGGTGATACTTGGTTCTTAAAGACAATATATCCAAGTAGAAAATTCAAACATCTGATTGGAGGTAATTCAGATGACTAAGTACAATCCTGAATACTTGGACGATGAAGAAAAAAACATCGTAGAATCAATAGAAACTGTTAGCTTAAAGGACATCAGTAAACCAAACAAGAAAGAACAAACTGAAATTAAGAAGGCAGCGAAGCATTATCTTAAAAAAGAAACGAAAATGAATATTAGAATAGATCCATATGAACTAAATAGGATCAAAGAAGAGGCTGCCCGAGAGGGATTGAAGTATCAGACTTTTATAAAGAGCATATTACACAAATATATTAGCGGACAACTCATAGAAAAGAGTAAATTAACTGGATAAATGCATCAACCAGTCACGTGAGCGGAGCTGTTGAACATCGTGTCCCGTGCTGGTTATGAAAGTATTCTTGATTTTGTTCGTATGCACAAATTCCTCATAGGAGGGATTTCGCTGTGGATGTTCCTGGTTTCTGCTCTTCTGGTTCCTTTCTTTGTTCAGATCCTTCCGGCTGATTATTTCAAGAAGAAATAGATCAGGGCGAAGCCGAAGTGGGTTCCGTTTCCCCTGACATCCCGCCAGCACTATACAATGGCAAATACTCCAGTTTCTGTTCCGGAAGGGTTTTATATGTACCGTCATACAAAACTAGACCCCGGGGACAGTTGAGCTTTTTTTGATTGGCAGTTGCCCCAAGCGGTAGACCTGATGGGTTTGCGGAAGGTATTTTTGTTAGAACTCCGGCTTTACACAGCAGATCAAAAGCTTTGCGATTTGTCTGACCGGTGTGACCATCATTGAGTTTTGTATAGATAAGCTGGTCTCCAACACTTTTAGCACAGTTCAAAAAAACCGCATCAAGACAGGCCGGGTCAACATGCGGCTTATATTTAGAAAAATCATCTCTGTATGATTCTATTATTTCCGATTGAACTCTGAAGGTTTCAAGCATCGATCCTGATTCACTGAAAGTTTTAACACATTCAGGCATTCCTCCGATAAAGAAATATCTGCGCAATTCTTCAAGGAGCATATTTTGAACCCGCTCATCCACTGTGCCCGGATGTTTAAGAGATTCTTCGGCTAATGACTCTCCGCGAATTGCATTGAGATACTCGTAGAATGACATGGGGTAAATTTGCATGTATTGAACTGAGCTTTCCAGAATGAATGATCAGCTTTGTAATGTGATTGCGCATATGAAGACATGTCTTGCATAACTCTTGACATATGTTAGAATTTGACTATAATTACGCAAATGAAATATCGAGGTGGAAAGACAGAACAGATACTGAAACTCATTCGCATTTCAGGTGTTGTGAGCACAGCTGAAGTGCGCTCTCACGGTATTCACCATGAGTACCTGCGGCAGATGTGCGGCAGGGGAGAAATTGTTCGCGTGGGTAGAGGGCTGTATAGTCTACCAAATCCCGACGTTACAATTAACTATGGACTGATGCTGGCAACAAAGACCGTTTCCAGGGGAGTAATATGTCTGCTCTCTGCACTTCGCTTCCACGAGATTGGGACACAAGCTCCACATGAAGTCTGGATCGCTCTTGACCGAAGGGCCGCACGGCCGCGAATCAGGCACCCCAAAATGCGGATCGTTCGATTTTCTGGTATGGCTCTCACTGAGGGGATCGATGAGCACATGATCGAAGGTGTACAGACCAGAATATACAACCCTGCCAAAACGGTGGCAGATTGCTTCAAGTACCGTAACAAGATCGGACTTGACGTTGCACTGGAGGCCCTTCGCGAAGTTCTACGTGATAGAAAGTGTTCAATAGATGAACTATGGAGATATGCTAAGATCTGCCGAGTGACGAATATCATGCGTCCGTATATTGAAGCAATCGTATGACCAGAGGCAAACCATCAAACGTTGCGGCATCTGTTCGTCAGAGACTTCTTAAAATAATCCGTGAAACCGGAGATGACTCGAACCTTGTCTGGACGCGCTATGCGACTGAACGGTTCCTCTACCGCCTTTCCGTCTCGGAGTATGCTGGTGATTTCATACTCAAGGGAGCCATGCTATTCAGGGCTTGGACGGGGCAGTCATACAGGCCAACAGTGGATATGGACTTACTTGGCCACGGCGAGGATTCCAGAGAGCGGCTTGCGAGAATGTTCCAGAACGTGTGCGAAATTGATGTCGAACCTGATGGTCTGATGTTCGATGTCAACACCATGGAGGTTATTCCAATCCGTGAAGAGCAGGAATACAAGGGAAAGCGGGTTAAGTTAACAGCATTCCTTGGAAAGGCTCGTATTCCCGTTCAGGTAGACGTTGGGTTTGGCGACGTTGTTACACCAGAAGCGAGGAAGATCAGCTATCCGGTGCTTCTGGATTATCCTGCCCCGAACATTCGAGCATACCCACGCGAGACGGTCGTTGCAGAGAAGTTTCAGACTATGGTCATCCTGGGAATCGCAAATAGTCGAATGAAGGATTTCTATGACTTGTATGTGCTGTCGCGAGAATTTGCGTTCGACGGTGATACGCTTGTCCGGGCGATCAAAGCGACTTTCAAGAGACGCAAGACAGTTATCCCGATCGAGCCACCGCAGGCCCTGACGGATGAGTTCGGCCGCGACGAAATGAAATCGATCCAATGGAACGCTTTCATTCGCAAAAGTGGCCTCGAAGAACGTATACCTGAACTCCTTGAACTGCTTTCGCATCTAAGAGACTTCCTGTTGCCTCCTATGAAGGCAGCTGCTGGAGACGGATCTTTCCAATTGAGCTGGGCCAGGGGTGGCCCCTGGAGTTGATGTTGTTAGCAAAGTAGAAACAGGCAGAGTAGCAAATAGAGTTCCTCGATGATTGGACGTGATAAACGGAATTCATCAATAGCAGATAAAAGATAGTCAGTTTGTCTGATAGTTCAGCTGCGTTTTTATCGAAATGCGGCAGTGAGTACGGAGCCTGTCTTTAAACTCACGGAGATGCAGGGGATTCAGGACGGTTGAGGACTTACGAATACTTCAAAGAATTGAAATACATAGAGTACATAAGTGTACTAAATTAGTTCCATCAGGTTTCATCCCGGATATCCAGTTCGAGATTCTTCTATAAGGGTATTAAATCCTGCCGAGCGGCATTATATAGAGAGGCTCTTCTATCCTGGTCATCTGGATCGCCTGTCTTAAAATCAGATCGCTGAAGGATCCGATTGCGCATGTCCCGATCTTTAAGGCGTAAGCCTGAAGGTATACATTCTCGGCTGAATGACCTAGATCCATGCACACGTAACGTTCCCGGCCGCGATCTCCGTATTTATCGGTACACCTTTCGAAAATGGCTGACCACACAATAGCCGCTGCCGCAGTCTCGAAATGGATCTGATCGAACGCTGAATAGCTGAGTTCCTCCCAGTGATTCTCACTTGCTATACGCACGAGCTCATGGGTTTCTGATTTGTACCAGTAGATTCCGGGATCGAGATCAGTCACGTTTCGAACAACCAGATATAGCTCCAGAGGGTATAATGCCCCGGCCGAAGGAGCTGTTCTTAAACCGCCACGCAGAAAGTCCGGCCCGTTCTCGATCTGGTAGCTCAGTCCATAGGCAGACCACAGTAGCTGCGAAACCTCAGCGATGGTCAATGGTGAGTCCTCATAGATACGAAGAGACCGCCGGTTCTGCATGGCCTCCTCCACTGACACATCACTTGATAACCGGGGCTGAGGTAATACAACCACCGGACCCTCCGGATGTTCTTCCGGTAATGAAGCCAGAATGGAGTCCGTTCTGGCATCAATCGCTTCAAGGAGCGTATTCCAACGGCTATCTGATTGGAGGATAACAAGATCTTCGTCTTCCTCCAGCCACTGCTTTTCGATAAGATTGCTGTTGACAGCTTTTTCGAGATAATCGAACGCCAGATTGGAGTTCTCGCAACGGGCGGCTGCACAAGCAGCGTAATAGTAATCAAAAGCATCACCATCTTCGATCTGAAAAGCTTGCTGGTACAGTTCCATTGCAGCTTGATAATCCGAGTCCCATAGCTTGCTAGAGGCTTCAGCTATGAGCTGGTCATACTCCTCTGCAAATACAGCGTTAGATAAGAATGAAAGCAGAAAGAATACATAAACCACCTTGTTCATCATCGGAATCTCTCCTTCATCACAATGAGCACGTATCGTAAAGACAATTCGAATAATTGGATTTATAAAGGTTAAAGCTGTGAAGAACCAGATCAAGAAGGAAACGATTGAACGGCTACGGCTGAGGGAACAGCTATCCAGATTCGATTGAGTAAGGAACATTTCATCATTTTGATAATCGGATATATTCATTCCTGATTAGTGAACCGGCTGACCATTGCGAGACCTTCGGCAGCCGGATAGCCCTTAGACTGAACTGTTGAACTGACCGGGAGGTTGATGATGTGTATTATTCCGTCCGCCCTCATCCTGCTGCTTGTACCTGCGGGTTTTCTGGGTCCGGTGGATATTCAGATACCGGAGGAATGGACCGTTGATTGCCATGCTATAGATGAATCGGGAAGGCTGCTTGTAGGCTGCAGTAGATGGAATAGCGATGCTCACATTCACGAAGTCATCATACTGGTTGCAGGAGAAAGCATTGACACCATCCAGGTGAACGATGAGAGAATAATAAGTTTGAGTTCGCTTTGTGCTACCAGTGATGGAGGCTATCTGATAACCTGCCCTGTTGACCTTCGGTCAATGCTAACTGCTGCAGCTCGTTTATCGCAGTCAGGTTCAGTGGAGTGGTTCACTTCGACCGGGCATGAACTGGAAGTCAATATAGGTAACTCAAATGCATTCGCTGAACTTCCGGGTGGAGGTTTAATAATGGGGGGCAATCTGTCACGTGGTTCAGGATGGGAAAGCTACCAGATTCTCCTTATGGATGAGCAGGGCTCCTTATTGATGGAGTTGGAGGGGGATCTGGACGAAGAAGTAGAAGATGTAATGGCTGACAATGAGGGTTTTCTTCTTGTTGGAGAGATGCCTGGATCGGATCAGACGCAGGCTTTTGCAAGGCGATTCAGTCTGGAAGGGGATATGATCTGGGAGCTTTGCTGCGACCCAGGGATGTTCTCGGGTTTCGACTGCGCTGCTGCAGTTAATGACGGATACCTGATGGGCGGGACTGTTTCTCCCTGTGAAGGGCCCATGTCGGGACTGGTTGTGAGGGCGGATGCTGCAGGAAATGAAGCCTGGAGAAATATTGTACAACCCGACAGCGGTTATCAGCAGGTTTATATCCGGTCGTTGATGGAGATAGATGAAGGTTCGGTTCTGGCCGGGGGCTTCTGCGTTGCGGATAATGCTCCGAGGAACACCAATGATGCGCTGATCGTTTTTCTGGACAGCGATGGCTCGGAGCTGGAGAGGGAAATATTTAAGATTCCGGGACAGAACCATGAGGAGTTCTTCGGATTATATAAGGACGCAGAAGGGAATGTTTCAGTCTACTGCATGTGCAGGGGGGAAGCTTACAACAAACGTTACTTTGTTATGGAACTCTGAAGAACTGCTTAAGAACAAAAGAAAATATGAGGAGAAAATCGGGGATGATAACGGAAACAGAAAAACATGAACCTTGCAATTCATGGAGTTACACTCCATATTTACAACCATGATACACAGAAGAATAACTGAAGAGCTGCAAAGCAGGCTGAAAGAGGTCCCGGCGGTGGTGCTACTGGGACCAAGACAGACAGGCAAGACTACTCTCGCCCTGAGCCTGGCGGGTAAATGCCCTTCCATATATCTCGATCTGGAATCTGAACAGGATAAAGCCAAACTTGCAGAGGCGGAATTGTATCTGGGCATGCATACCGATAAACTTGTCATTCTTGACGAGATCCATCGGGCTCCGGATCTGTTTCCAGTTTTAAGAGGTATGATCGACCGCTCAAGAAAACCCGGGATGTATCTGCTTCTGGGATCAGCATCACTGGAAATGCTCCGGCAGTCGGGGGAAACACTGGCCGGACGGGTCAGCTACATGGAACTCGATCCGCTGGATGTTCTGGAAACTTACACTGATGGTGGTAATTCTGATCCTCTCTGGCTGCGCGGCGGTTTTCCCGACAGCTATCTGTCAAAGAGCGATGAAGCCAGCCTCAGATGGAGAAGAGACTTCATCAAATCCTATCTGGAGAGGGACATTCCACAGTTCGGCCCCAGGATCCCCGCTGAAAGATTGCGCCGGTTCTGGACGATGCTTGCTCATAACCAGGGAGGGTTGCTGAATACAACGGCTCTCGCCAGAAACATGGGAGTGGACGTTAAAACCGCTTCAGGGTACATTGATCTGCTTGTTGACCTGCTCCTTGTCAGAAGACTCCAGCCCTGGTTTAAAAACACTCGAAAGCGACTGGTTAAATCCCCTAAGGCTTATGTTCGGGACAGCGGCATTGTTCACGGGCTGCTGGCAATAGAAAACATGGAGTCTCTATTTTCGCATCCTGTTGTGGGAATGAGCTGGGAGGGTTTTGTGATCGAGCAGCTTCTCTCAGTGATCTCGGATAGAGCCGAACCATACTTCTACCGAACCTCTACCGGGGCTGAAGTAGATCTGTTGCTTGTTTTTCCCGACGGGGATAAATGGGCCATTGAAATAAAGAGAAGCCTTTCTCCCAAACCGGGAAAGGGGTTTTACCACTCCTGTGCTGACATTCAGCCTGCAAAAAGGTTTATCGTTTATCCAGGCAGTGAAAAGTATCCCATAAACGCTGATATTCAGGCGATATCTCCTGTGGAGCTATGTAGTAAACTGAAAAACTCTCTGTGAATTGAACCCTGCAAATCGGGGAATACTACTCCATGTTTTACAAGGATAAGTCAGGTGAAGTCTGATAAACCTGAAAGCTTTGTCGGTGCTCGGAATATGTGGAGATTATGTTACCTTGTGCCAAGGATAGATGTTTGCCATAGTATCCTTGATGGAAGGATGAATCATGGATATGCTTGAGAAGCTGATAGCTGATTTCCAGTATTGGCCTCTTCCTGCAGTAAGTCCAAGAAGTGCGACTACGTCTCCTGTTGGAAATATGGCTTCGGTAGTAATCGGCATGCGTCGATCCGGGAAAACGTATCTTCTATTTCAGGAGATACAACGCCTTTTGAATTCAGGCGTGGAACGTAACCGGATTCTGTATGTGAACTTCAAGGATGATCGCCTTCAGCCGCTTGATCATGATATTCTAAACCGAACGCTGGAAACATTCTACAGAACGGCTCCTGAGGCGCGGTCAGAAGGCGCATACCTGTTCCTCGATGAGATTCAGGCAGTAGAAGGCTGGTCCCGGTTCGCCAGGCGGGTACTCGATACGGAGACCGCAAGGCTTTATATATCGGGCTCCTCTGCGAAGATGCTCTCGAAAGAGGTCGCAACCGAGTTCCGCGGCCGTGGGTTCGCGATCGAGTTGCTGCCCTTCAGTTATGAAGAGGCGCTGTTGTTTGCTGATATCGATGTTCCGGATTCGATACCCGGCTCACGGCATCGGTCCAGGCTGGAAACTGCGTTTCTGAACTACCTGCGCATTGGTGGTTTTCCGGACGTGCAATTACTGGATGAGATGGAACGTATCCAGGTACTGCAGGATTATGTTAAGCTGGTTCTGCTTCGCGACATCATCGAACGCCATCAGGTGCGAAATTTGCATGCAGTAAACTACTTCTCCAGAGCTCTTCTCCGGTCATCCGGTTCTCTGGCGTCTGTGAATAAAATGGCAAAGGATCTTCGGTCGCAGGGCGTTGCAGTCGGCAGGGACACTCTTTATGAACTGCTCGATCACTTTGTCGATGCTTTTCTGCTGTTCACTGTGCCTATCTTCAGCAGGTCACTTCGCGTTCAACGAACCAACCCCAGGAAAATCTACGCCATTGATCCGGCGCTGTTCTACGCGATGTCTCCGGCCGGTGTGTCAAACCGTGGGGCAAGGCTGGAAAACGCGGTTTATATTGAACTAAGGCGTCGCGTGCGAGCAAGCCGTGAGGGAACCATCTCGTATTACCTTACGAAGGCCGGGCATGAGGTTGATTTTGTGGTAGGAGACACAACGACTGGAAATGCTGCTCACCTGCTCCAGGTCTGCGCAGACATAGCTCACTCTGCAGCAAGGGAACGTGAAGTTCGTGCTTTGAAGGAAGCAATGGCTGAGCTTGGTCTAAATGAGGCTGTACTGGTTACGATGTTCGATGATGAGACCATTCCAGTGGAAGGCGGCGTGATCAGAGCGGTACCCGCATGGTCGTGGATGCTTGGCGTGAAGTAAAAAATAGAGGCTGCAGCTTTATGAGAACTGTTCACTATGTCCTGGAACAGACGCTGCTGGCGGATTAGTGAACTTGTATCCGTTAATATCGTTCTTTTGATTGACACCTGCAGCATGAACGGATATTATGTCTTTAAGACAACCGTTCTGTAAGGGGTTTAATCTGGAGTGGCATGCCGAATAAGGAAATCGTAGCGCTGGAGAAGGAACTGGAATGGCTCAGGCGGGAGCCTCCCGGTTCAGAGCTTGTGTCAGTGCTTAACAAGCTTGCTTATGCCTGTCTTCATTCTGATCCCCGCAGAGCGGAAGACTGTGCTCTGGAAGCTAGGGATCTTGCAGAGAAAAAGAAGCTTTTTGTCGAGCAGGCTAAAAGCTGCAGAATGCTTGGTACAATCAATCTCGAAGCGGGGAACTTTGCTGAGGCAATGACATGTTGCCGAAAATCCATGAAGATCTATGAGGAACTCGGAGACAAGGACGGGATGGCAACTGTCCACGGGACTCTGGCCTCCACTTACAGGTCTCAGGGTATGATTGACAAGGCTCTTGAACATTACCACGAGTCTCTCAGGCGGGAACAGGAATGTGGCGCAAGTAAAGATGATCTTGCTCTTTGCTACCTTAATATAGGCGCATGCTACAGTGGCATTCACCGCCTGGATCTGGCGCAGTCATCCTATGAGTTCGCGCGGAAGATCTGGGAAGAATCCGGTGACCGCATGAAACTGTCATACCTTTACCACAACATAGGTACTGTCTATGGAGAAAAGGAAGAGCTGGACAAGGCTCAGGAGTACTTTCAGAAGGCTCTTGATATCAGGGAAGATCTGGGAGACAAAAAAGGTACCGCAAGTACTCTGGCCAATCTGGGAAGTCTGCATAATAACCTGGGCGACAACAAATCATCTCTGGACTGTTTCATCAGAAGTCTTGAACTGTATGAGGAAATTGACAACAGGAGAGGAATCGCGAGAATATGCGGCAATATTGGTGGGATATATACCATCATGGGACGTCTCGATGAAGCTGAAAAATTTGCCAGGAGAGGCCTGGAGATATCAAAGGAACTTTCGATAAAGGATGTGGAAATCTTCTGCCTGGAAAAGATAACGGATCTGTACGAGGCAAAAGGGGATCTGCAGAAAGCACTTCAGCACTCCAGAGAACTGAAAACTTGCCTGGAAGAACACCTGAACGAAAAGAGCCTGGAAAAGATAGCGGGGCTGCAGGTGCAGTTCGAAACCGAAAAGAAAGAGAAGGAATCGGAGATCTACCGCCTGAAGAACGTTGAGCTTTCTGCGATGAACGATGAACTTCGTGATGCTCTTGCTCATGTGAAGGCACTTCAGGGGATGCTTCCTATCTGTGCTTCGTGCAAGAAAATCCGTGATGATGATGGTTACTGGCAACAGATCGAGACCTATATCTCCGAACACTCAGACGCAAAATTCTCCCACGCTCTCTGCCCTGAATGTATGATCAAGCTCTACGGCAAAGACTTTACACTGGAGAACTGAAGGGCTTTCCTGCTGGCAGGGTGTCTTCCTGATTGAGCCTGCCTAGTTTTAAAGAATACCGGCATATACCGTAACTATTCCACCGGGAGAATTAAGCATAAACAGCATCTCCAGGAATATCGGTCTTGATAACAGAACTGTCGTCAGGTATTTGCACATGCTGCAGGAAACGGATTTGCTTTTACGGTACAAATCAGACATATTGTAACCACTTGTGAATATATGGTGACTATATGTCTGGGGATAAAATGATTGAGAGCTATGAGAATATTTTCCGTAAGCACGGCGGCCAGCTTCGTATGGCTGAGGCTATAAAGCTCGGAATTTCTCGATATATGCTTTATTCTCTGAGGGATAGAGGTGTCATCAGGCAGGTCAGCAGAGGTATCTATCGACTGGCCAAGCTGCCCCCGATCAGTGCCCCCGATCTGGTTACAGTGAGTCTTCGCTTTCCGAACGCTGTTATTTGTCTGATTTCTGCTCTGGCATATCATGATATCACAACTCAAATTCCACATTTTGTTTCGGTTGCTGTTCAGAGGAATTCGCGACTGCCATCACTTGATTACCCTCCAATAGAACCGCATAGATTCTCGAGTGAAGCCTATAGCGCAGGCATTGAAGAGTATATCATCGATGAAGTGTCAGTTAAAGTATACAGCCCCGAGAAAACACTCGCTGATTGTTTCAAGTTTCGCAACAGAATTGGAATGGATGTGGTACTGGAAGCGCTGAGACTTTACATGACAAGAAGAACACTAAACACGGAGAAACTGATTAAATATGCTGGAATATGCAGAGTCGAAGGAGTTATGCGTCCGTATCTGGAGGCATTAGTATAAACACTCCACGAATGTTCCGGCATCGGTCCGACAACGCCTTCTTAACCTTGCCAGGAAAAAACAGCGACCATTCACCGAGTTGCTTCAATACTATGCCATGGAAAGGTTCCTGTACCGATTATCCGAATCTATTCACGCGGCTCGCTTTGTTCTCAAGGGAGCTATGATGATGCAAATTTGGCGCATGTCTGAATTCCGCCCGACAAAGGACATCGACGTGCTGGGAAGAACAGCCAGCAATGAAGCCGGAATTTTAGCACAGATCAGGGAAATCCTAGTCACAGATGTTCAAGCGGATGGGCTTTCCTTCGACCCGGACACCATTATAGCTGAAAGAATCACACAGGAGGCAGAATACAAAGGAATCAGGATTCTTTTCCGTGGAGTACTGGATAATGCCAGGATTAAAATGCAGCTGGATATAGGCTTCGGTGATGTCGTTTATCCGGAACCCCGGAAATTGAATCTTCCGACTTTATTGGATTATCCATCTCCGAAGCTTCTCTGCTACAGCATGGAAAGCACTATTGCCGAAAAATTCGAAGTACTTGTCAAACGTGGCATATTGAATAGTCGCATGAAAGACTTCTATGATATTTGGGTATTATCAAGACAATTCAATTTTCGCTTAACTCCGTTAGCTGAGGCCATCCGATTAACCTTCAGCAAGCGTGAAACGATATTACCATTTGAGATTGAGGCTTTCAGCGAATCTTTTGCAGAAGCAAAGCAGGCACAGTGGACGGCATTCCTGAAAAGAACTCGACAGGATCATATCCCTTCATCATTCAGTGAAATCACCGGCGCAATAAGGACATTCCTTTTACCAGTAGTCAAAGTTGTTCTCTCAGAGAAGAAAGAGAGTAATAACTGGATTGCCGCGGGTCCCTGGTCATGATTAAAAGTAAGGAACATGCTTGTATAGGGGACGTGAAGTTCGTGCTTTGGAGGAAGCAATGGCTGAGCTTGGTCTAAATGAGGCTGTACTGGTTACGATGTTCGATGATGAGAGAGTTGCAAATCAGGAGAATTTTTACCAAGAAATATAGAGTTGACGATACTAATTTTCATGGTATACTATTGTCATGATTGATATGATTGAAAGGTCAGAATACAAGAATCGCTTGCTTAAAGCTGTTAACCGTTCTCCGGTAACAATCCTTCTCGGACCGAGACAATGCGGTAAAACCACTCTTGCCAGGGAAATATGGAAAAAACTCGGTGGGACTTATCTAGATCTGGATACCACCGGTGATATTACAAGGCTTCAGAATCCCGAGCTATTTCTTAAATCTCTAAAAGGACTTGTTGTAATTGATGAGATTCAGCAGATGCCTTCCCTTTTCAGGATTTTGAGGCCTTTGGCAGACAGATATGAAATCCCGGCGAGATTTTTACTTCTTGGAAGCGCTTCTCCTGAAATAATCAGGGGTGTTTCGGAAACACTTGCTGGACGAGCAGAATTCATTGATCTGTCTGGTTTCAACCTGGGGGAAATTGGAATCAGTGAAACAGAGAAGCTCTGGTTCAGGGGAGGTTTTCCCAGGTCATTTCTAAGCGGAGATGACGATTCCTCACGAGTGTGGCTGGAGAATTTCATTCGAACATTTCTGGAAAGGGATCTTCCTCAATTGGGATTCCCGGTAAATCCTGTTGAAATGAGACGCTTCTGGATGATGCTTGCTTCCGGACAGGGTCAGATTGTTAATAATTCATCCCTCGCCAGATCCATGGGAAGATCCTATAAGACGATTCAGAAACATCTGGATGTTTTTGAAGGCGCGTACATGATCAGAAGACTGCGCCCGTGGTTTAACAACACGAAGAAACGTCTGGTTAAATCATCAAAGGTATTTATCCGGGATTCCGGGATTCTTCACAATCTGTTGCATATTGATTCCATCTATGCTCTAAAAGGGCATTCAATTGCAGGGTTTTCCTGGGAAGGTTTTGTGCTTGAGCAGTTCTTTGACAGATTCGGGTCCAGAAACTGCTATTTCTGGGAAACCCACCAGGGAGCCTCAATCGACCTTCTCTTTTTCAGAAAGGGTCTCAGATACGGCCTTGAGGTGAAGATGAATGAAGCACCGGGAATCACCAAATCCATGAGGATAGCTATGCATGATCTCCAATTGCAGCATTTGTGGGTCATATATCCAGGAAGCGAAAGTTTTATAATGGACAGCAAAATAACGGCCCTGCCGTTATCAGACCTCTTTTCTAATTCATTTTAGATTGCTGGGGTCATTGCTGGGGTCAGGTCTTGCATCCGGGCATTATTATCATATTATAAATAAAACTTTATTATAATATGTATATAGCACTCAGATATAAATATATTTAAACGAGGATATCCTTGTAAGACGGATGGATGATCCAAAGTCACCTCTGTGTTTTTACGGATGAACCGCTCCAGGAAATGTTGACTGCTATAGGACTCTATCATCCTGAATTCGAAAAATGATATATTCATCCAGCTTACCCTGGTTGATTGGAATGGAATCGTTTTATGAGATTAGTTAACCTGGTTCTTGATTTCGTGCGGGTACACAAATTTCTCCTCGGGGGGATTTCGGTGGGGATGTTCCTAGTCTCTGCTCTTCTGGTTCCTTTCTTTGTTCAGATCCTTCCGGCTGATTATTTCAAGAAGAAAAAGATCAGGGCGAAGCCGAAGTGGGTTCCGTTTCCCCTGCATGTTCTGTATCTGGTGGTTAAGAACATTATCGGTATTGCTCTTATTATCCTGGGTCTTGCCATGATCGTTCTTCCCGGTCAGGGGTTGATCACGCTGATAGTCGGGATAATACTGACGGACATTCCCGGAGAAAGGCAGGCCTTTCTGTTTGTGCTGCGGAAAACCCCGGTTTTAAAAGGAATGAACTGGCTTCGGAGTAAGAAAAACATACCTCCGTTTGAACTCCCGGAGATGTAGATGAAGCTGTTTACGGTTATCTGTTTCTCATCAGCCACTGCTCTGTTCGGGCTGAATCCGCCTGTGCTGATAATGGGTAACGGCCTGATGGATTCTGATGAGCTTTATTCCTTCTTCATGGATAACAACCCCGACGCGGATGAGCAGAGAGTTGTCCGTCTGGCTGGTTTGTACATTTCTGAATGTTCCTTCGAAGGGGTTAATTCCGACGTTGCGTTCGTGCAGATGTGCCTGGAAACAGGATTTCTTCGTTTTGAAGGGCTTGTCAGTTCGGAGATGAACAATTTCTGCGGTCTTGGCGCTGTAGGTCCCGGGCAGCCGGGTCATTCCTTTCCCGATGAGCGTACCGGTATTCGTGCCCATGTGCAGCATCTGAAGGCTTACGGTTCTTCTGACCCTTTGAACGGCGAACTGGTGGATCCGCGTTTCCATTATGTAACTCCCAGAGGAAAAGCACCTGGTATTCTTGGTCTGGCGGGGACCTGGGCAGCCGATCGGCTGTACGGAGAAAAGTTGACCGATCTGCTCGAAAGACTATATCAGAATTGTCCGGCAGTTCAGTAAACTCAACCTTGAATATCTCGGAATTACACTTTTCTTGTTATACCTGCATTATGGCATAACAGTTAATCAAATCGCTTAGAGTGTAGTAGTAACAGATCATTCAAGGTAACAGTTATTGATGTCAAAACAGGAGGGCAATTGAATAGGCTTCGGAAGAAAAGGTGCAAGCCGCTTTTCGAACTGCTGTAGAAGTAAGTACTGGAATCTGCAGAGTCGAAAGAATTATGAAATACTTTGAAAGCCAGTCTCTTCTCAATTGCTTTTTTTATGTGTTAATGTAAGTTTCAGGGGTGAAGCTGTATGAGTTAATTATTGAAAGGCAGATTATCAATTGACTGAGAGTAATCAAACGCCGGGCATTTCAATTGGGAAGCCGGTGGAAGCAGTTGCTATTGCGGTTAAGAAAGCTGCGATCAGATGCAGAATCGTCTCAACTGGACAGCCGGTTACATTTCGTATTGTCAGAAGGGAAGTTGAAGGGGAAATCCTTACCATAATTCCCTCAAAAGTGTGGCGGTATCAGAATACTTATTATATGACAGGTAAAGTTGTATCTGAAAGAATCGATGTTCCCGCTCTGAATTTGCAGCCGCTCGGGTTGAATGAAATGGGAGAATGGTATCCGGAAAAAGAATACTCTGAACTTGATCCCTCGCTATACGGGTATTTTGAATCAATTATTGATTTCGGCATCAGAAAATCCTTTGAAATGGATCAGATCATTCCATTTCAAGATCCGGAAGATTTCAGTAATGATCCGATTGTGGAGGCCTCTTATTTTAACGAATGCGGAGAATATGCGGAAGCCTTGAAAATAATGGAGAAAATACTAACGACAGATCTCCGGTGTCTGGATGCCCATGCTCATCTTGGTAATTGGGAGTTTAACCTTACAGACGAACATTTCGAAATGTTTATCGATAAGGCAAAAAGACATTATGAAGTAGGAACGCGTATTGGTGAGCTTTCTCTGGGTAAGGATTTCAGGGGCGTTCTGCCCTGGCGTTATATCAATAATCGGCCATTTTTCAGGTGTATGCATGGATATGGTTTATCCCTCTGGCGCCTGGGTCATACACATAATGCCAGGAAAGTCTTCGAAAGAATGCTTTGGCTGAATCCTGCGGATAATCAGGGAATCAGATTTCTGTTGGCTGATATCGATGATGGTCGAACCTGGTATGAAAGCAATTGATGTTTTTGAGGGAAATCGGGAAAAATTACTCATAATCATCCTTGACGTCTGCTATGGTAAAGCAATATTCAAATACAGAGAAGTTAATATGTTGTTTTCAAGCCGGTAAGACGGTTCTTTATGAAAGCTGTTACAATGGAAAACAGGAATGCAGGCAGGTGGGACAAAGAGTCCATGGAATCAAAGGTTCGATGGTTCAGGAGCCTGTCTATGACCGAGCGGATGGAAGTCTTCTGTGAATTCAATGATTTGATGCTGGCAATCAACCCTGACATAGGAGAAAAGAAACGTGCTGAATCGACTGCAGGCAGTGTTCAGGTACTTTCAGCAAAATGATGTAATGTCAAGGGTCACTCATTAGCTGACTGATGTCAATAGGGTATACTCCACCATAGGGATATCCA
>JAIORS010000120.1 GCA_021108005.1 Candidatus Aegiribacteria sp. | reverse complement strand
CGGGAGGTACAAAGAATTGAATATCCCGGCGGATGAAATACCGGGTAACCGATAACTGGTCTCAGATGTCGCACGAAGGATTTGATGCTGACGGGAACATATACCTTTCGACGGAGTTATACTTCTCGCCGGGAATCCTGCATATTTGTAACTGCTGTACAGAACATGTAATGTACAATCCATGTGTCCATTAATGAGTTTTTTGTGGTATTCTATTTCTGAAAGGACAGTACTTTGAATCTCCTTCTGTTGGCTGTTATTCTGCTTGGCAACCGGGAGAACCATGAAATAGTATTTTACGACTATTCCGGTAACGATGGATGTTCCTTTACCGTCAGTGTTGGTCAGCCTTCGTTTCGAAGCTATGAAGATCGTTGGTATCCTGTTATTGATGGTATGGGGAATTCCTATAATCAGAACGAATATGTACTGCCGTCAATTACCTGCTACATTCCCATTCCTCCCGGCTGTGAGCCGGAAATCAGCTGCGTTCCCCGGGGCTCTCAATCTGTTTCACCGCCTGGACGGCTTCTTGTTACTCCCGTAATGAAGGGGGACGGGCTGGACACGGAATGGGAAATACCTTCCGCCATTCCTGCAGTGGATTCCGACGGTTACGTTGAACTTCGTACTTTCAGGATGGCAGGGACCACAGTCGCCGCGGTGACGGTTAATCCCTTTGGAGGCGGGAATATCAGCCAAATCCCTTTGGAGATATCCGTTCAGCTGACATGGCCTCCTGCCGCTGGAAGCCGCGAGATCGATTACTTTCTGCTTGAGGCTGCTTCCCATCCGGACCTTTTATTCTGGCCGGTAAATGACCGGACCGATGCCACCAGCCCTTTCTGGGGCTGCCCATGGGCCAGAATGGCGGTTTCCTCCACGGGTATCTACGCTGTGACCGGAGCGGAGCTTGAAGATGCGGGCTGCGAAATAGCCGGAACTCCTTCAAGAACGTTAAGGGTTTTCTCAGGTCCCGGAACCCAGTTTGATCTGAGAGATCCGGCCGATGAGCACCTGTTGTCCGAACTGGCTGTAAGTATATGCGATGGAGGAGATGGTGTATTTGACCAATCGGATACACTGATATATTTCGCCATGGAGCTGAACAGATTTGATGTTTCGACCGGAGAACTGGAGAGACTATCTCATCGATACGCGACTCACAACGTATACTGGTTGACATGGGGCGGAGAGGACGGCCTTAGAATAGATACTGTGAGCGCAACGCCTGACGCTTCGCCTGAATGGGGAGACAGCCTGCTTTGCAGTATCTGGCAGGAGCAGGATTATATATGGATAGCGGGGCAGGAAAAGCGGACTGGATGGGTCTGGACACAGCTTTACGAAGGCGTTCCGAATTACTTTTATTTTTCACCTCTCTCGCTTGACGGGTACGGAAGTCTGACTCTGTCAATAATACCTGAATACAAGGACAGCGGCCCCCACAGAGTTGAATTTGACCTTAACGGCTCGGTGATTGAAGATACACTGTGGAGTGGGGACGATGAAGTAGTACTGGACATCGGCAACCTTGTGTTCGATCCGTCCATGAATCTTCTAAAAATAACCGCAGTTGATGATCCCGGAGCTATATACCTGAACTACATCCAAATTGATTATCCCAGGACGCTGTCCTTCGTCGCCGATAGGATGCTGCGTTTTACCGATGCCGTTCCGGGCAGGTATAACTTTTCACTCGCCTTCGCGAAATCTGAATTTGCCCTTCTCGATGTTACGAACCCGGCGGTACCTGTGAGGCTTGAAGGTGAGCTGTCCGGTACAGATCTTGGTATTGCGCTTGATCTGGAGCAGAACAGCCGGTTCTGGTTTTCGGCGGATGCCGGGAATTATCTTACACCTGATTCCATAAGGGTTTCAGAACCGGGGCGGATAATCGGCAGCGGAATTCAGGGTGATGTCGCTATCGTTGTTGCAGATCAGCTTATGGGATCTGCTGAAATCGTTGAGGGAATATATGCCGCCAGAGGGGTTTCTGTAGCGCTTGTGAGTGTTGGTGAAGTCTACAACGAATTCGGGCAGGGCATTCGCGACCCCGGTGCTATCAGGTCTTTCTTCAGATATACCCAGGATTTCTGGAGCGAACCGGCCCGGTCTCTTCTACTGATAGGGGATGGTTCTTACGACCCTCTGATGCATGTTACTTCGTATCCTACACTGATACCCGCCTGTATTCTCCTTGATTCAGAAGATGGTTCGAATTACGATGATATCTTCGTTATCGCTCATGGGAACGGGGAGTACCCAGAGGCTCCAATATCAAGGATAACAGCATCTTCGGATGATGAGCTTACCGCTTATCTATCGAAAATCGCGCTTTACGAATCCCGGGAGGCGCCGGGACAGTGGGAGAACCGGATAATCCTTGTGGCGGACGATGAATGGGGAAAATCGTATAGTACACATGAATTTTATCACACGAGAAGCTGTGAATTCCTGACCGATTCCGTTCTTCCCGCGAGCCTGGACAGGATAAAATTCTATATGATTGAATACCCCTGGCCACCCGGGACTTCACCTTCGGGCACTCATCCGGAAAAGCCTGATGCCAGGATAGATCTTATTCAGGAATTGTCCGCCGGCTGTGCCAATATGATTTTCTTCGGCCACGGTTCCTACGGACAGCTTGCCCATGAGAAACTGCTTATTTCGAGTGACGTTGAGATAATTGAGAACGGTTCGCGGCTGCCGGTGATGATATTCGCCAGCTGCAACCTGGGGCAGTTTGAGATGATATCAGCAAATTGTCTTGCCGAGGATTTCGAGCTGAGACCGGGAGCCGGTTCCATCGTTTCCATTGGTGCTACCGGGGGTACTTATCCCCAGGCAAATGAGGATCTTTTCGCGCGTTATTACAGCGAAATATACGGCGGTGACAATCCCAGCATAGCGGAAGCTCTGTGGCTGGGCAAGATCCATGTTTCGAATATGAATAACAGGTATTACGTTCTCCTCGGAGACGGTGGTGTACATTCCGTATACCCATCCACCACAGCATGTAGTTTTCAAATTCCCCCGGATACTCTCTACAGAGGCAGAATCAACTCGGTTAACGGTTCTTTCCGTAACAGCTCGATAGGTTTCCTGAACATCACCGAGAGCGGATCGGAAAGGGTATACAATGGTTTTGACGGTGGTTCAGTAGCTTACCTCCGGTACGGATCGAGCATCTATCAAGCGTTAATTACCGGAACCGATCAGGAATTCTCCGCATCGTTTTTCATACCCCTTCAGTCTGATACAGGGTCCTATTCCCGTGGCAGCGCCTCGGGTATTTCAGAAAACAGCAGTGAGGTTGCTTTCGACGAGTGGATATCCTCAGTTGACGATGGCAATTACTCTGTCGATTCAACGCCTCCCTTGATTGAACTCTGGATCGACGGTTACAGAGGAGAAAACATTCCCTCCGTAAGTGGAGAAGTCGTCTTTAGAGCTTTGCTCTCCGATTCCAGCGGGATATGCTCGATGGGGGGTGGAGCAGGTCGTTCGATATTGCTCAGCCTGGATTCTCAGGGCTTCGATGTAAGCAGGCATTTTACCTACAGGCCGGACAGCTACACCAGCGGCGAAGTCGAATACAGCCTTCCCGAACTGGTAGAAGGGAACCACAGAATAATTCTTGTCGTCTGGGATGGGATGGGTAACACAGCAAGGGATACACTTGATTTTAAAATTGTAGAATTATGTGAGAATCTTCTGTCCTCGGTTTTTGTATACCCTAATCCGGGAGAAGGACGGAGATGTTTCAATTTTGAAGCCTCCACTGCAGGTACAGCCGCTATCACCGTTTACACCGTTGCGGGAAGGATCATCTGGAGAGAAACGTTCACATGCGAACAGGGCTACAATCAGGTTCTGTGGAACGGCCTTGACATGGATTACGATGAACCCGGATCCGGGGCTTACATTTACAAAATCGATTTTTCAACACTTGATGGCGCATCCGCTTCCGTAACCGATATAATGGCAGTAGTACGGGA
>JAIORS010000119.1 GCA_021108005.1 Candidatus Aegiribacteria sp. | reverse complement strand
CCTTGATGCAGGAATCTCGTTCTCCCGAAGAGTTCACTTCGGAACTTACTCTTGACGGTAATGACTCCTCTTTTTTGGAAGCCACTTATCCAATACATCGGCAAGAGCCTGAATACTCACAGGCTTGGAAACGTAATCATCCATGCCTGCCTTCAGACATTTCTCCCGATCGCCATGCATGGCATGGGCGGTCATCGCTATGATAGGGATCTTCCCGTTGAGCGCCGAAGTCTTAGGATCGCGAATGCAACGCGTTGCTTCGAACCCATCCATCTCGGGCATCTGAACATCCATCAGCACCAGATCGAACGGTATTGACTCAAGAACTCTAAGCACCTCAACACCGTTCGCAACTACCTCTGCAGCAAAACCGAGCTTCTTCAATATACCAACAGCAACCTTCTGATTGACTATGTTGTCTTCCGCCACAAGTATACGTGCGCTCGAAGAACGAATCTCACGAATCGAATGCCGCGTAACTATGGTATGCTCTTTCCTGATGACTTCATGAGCCAGTACTTTCGAAATGCAGTCGAATAGATCCAACTGCTTCAAAGGCTTAGTCAAGTAAGCAGCAAAACCTATGTCTTCCGCACGCTTGGCATCACCACGCATCCCTAAAGAGGTCATCATCATAAGACGTGTGTTTTTCAGCGCAGGGTCGGACAGAATGTGCTTACCCAGGGTTTCGCCATCCATGCCGGGCATCTGCATATCAATGATGGCAGCTTGAAACGGATCCCCCTCTTCGACAGCCTCACGCAGAAGGTGCAGAGCCGTTTTGCCTCCCTCCGCATCCGCTGTTCGGATATCCCAGGCACCTAACTGAGCCAGCAATATTTCCCGGTTGGTTGCGTTATCATCCACTATCAGAATGCGAGATCCGCGCACATCAGCTGGTGGAAGTATCTTGAGCTCCTGTACCGGCTGCTTGGAAAACCGTGCCGTGAACCAGAACTCCGAACCTTTACCCTCTTCGCTCTCTACACCGATCTTACCGCCCATCAGCTCTACAAGCTGCTTCGAAATGGCAAGGCCTAATCCTGTGCCTCCGAATCTGCGAGTTGTAGAGGTATCTACCTGAGTAAACTGTTCAAAAAGAATATTCTTCTTGTTCTCCGGGATGCCCAATCCGGTATCGCACACTGAAATTCGGATCAGAACTTCATCCTCCGTTTCCGATTCCAGACTGGTTCGAATAGCCACTTCACCCTCTGACGTGAACTTTATGGCGTTGCCTGTCAGGTTAGTAAGAATCTGCCGTAAACGACCGGGGTCTCCTCGAAGATGAGATGGAACAACGGGCGATGAAGCACAGATAAATTCCAATCCCTTTTCAAACGCCTTTAGAGCCATCATCTCGGCGAAATCTTCTAATAGAAAGAGAAGGTCGAAATCGAGGATCTCCATCTCCAGCATACCCGCCTCGATCTTGGAAAAATCTAAAATCTGGTTGATTATCTCCAAAAGTGACTCACCGCTGGATCGAACAGTCTTGGCAAAACTCCGCTGCTCATCATCAAGATCAGTACTTAATAGCAGACCAATCATACCTATAACACCGTTCATCGGTGTCCTGATTTCGTGACTCATATTCGCAAGAAATGCGCTTTTAGTACGATTGGCGATCTCTGCGAGTTCTTTTGCTTTCTGGAGGTCCAGGGTTCTGGATTTGACTTTTTCCTGTAGAAGGATAGTTCTTTCAAAAAGAGAATATGAACTCCCTGTGGACTGAATACTTTTACTAACTCTCTTTTTTAGTGCAGCTGTTATTTTTTTCTGTTTTTCAAGTTTCTTTTCCAGGTCTATTATTTGCGATTTCAGGTCATCTATATCGTTCATAAGTCAAACCTTTGAAGAATGATATCCTATAGTTACTCCTGTTAGTGTTTGATTGACATGTAATGAGTTGAACTGCTCACCAAACGTACTGAATCCTATGAATTTGATCTTTCGGAGTTCATCTTCAACATTCTTACTCAGCGTCTTTTCCATAATTTCCAGACGCCTCAGAATGCAATCGAAACCTATAGTCAACTCGATTTCAGAGAAATCAGTTTCCAACTCCTTGACCTTTTCCTTTAGAGTATCAACAATTCCAACACCCTTTGCCACTATCAAGGGCAATCCTTCGTCAATAGCGCAGAAGAAGGTCAAGCTGCCATCGTCATTTGTTTTTTGTATTGAGCGGACATACCAGTCTTCTCCGATCTGCAGCATGACCGGGTACATGGCGAATATCTGGGAAGTTAACTCTTTAACATCCAGACCGATGATTTTTGCAAATTCCTCCCCGGCAGGCCCTCCATCTATTTCATAGACTATCCTTTGTGATGGATCTGCCTCCGTAATGACCATGTCCTTTTCCGATGGAACGAAGTGCTGTATTTTAAATGTTTCGAAATCCAGAGAAGTTTCTATTAGTGAAAAGACTGCTGCATCTGAAATGAATTCTCCTTTGAAATATACTCTTGTTTCGGTAAAATTCAGGCTATCTCCGGCTGAAGCGCCGATCAAGGATACCCCTTTAAGAACATTATGCAAGGTGGCGGTAATCATTTCCTCCAAAACAGACAGACCATCAATTAATAATAAGCCAAACATCTTATTGGGATCAAGTGTAGCTGAAAGTGTTAACTCAGATGATAGAGTGTCTGTTATTTCTTGAGCGGATGCGATATCAAATCCTTTGAGCGGAGTAATCATATACGGGTGCAATCTAAACACCTTCGATGACAAACTTACGGCGACCATTCCGCCATTTATGTACCTGGTGCCTATTTCACCAGCAGTCGTACAACCAATAACCGGGCAGGAAAATGTCTCGTTCATTTCGCAAGCCAACTTGTCCAGGTCATAGTCCGCTGAGCAGAAAAAGATTACACCTCCCATCTCTTCCTGGTAAATACCCTCAAATAGTTCTCTAACAGCTGCTTTTTCGTCTGTTGTAACGACTTCAGCAATTCTCGTGAATTGATTTTTCATGTTTACTTCTTACCTTAATGAGAGACAGAAAATGTGATTTCCTTTGCTTCAAATCCTCGAATTCTCCTTTGGAGAACCTTTTTCTACGCATTCGTAGTCAATCTACCATAGAGGTAGTTCAAGTATAACACCACTAAATACTCTCAATATTCAAATTGCATGATATTGAAGCTGTGGACTAATGTCAAATTCCGAAGTAGCTGTCGGATACTGCTGAATAGTAGAACTCCCGCAGGTAATCACCCCCGGCGCTGTAGAACATCACGGTCGATACAGATTGGTCCAGCACCCCGATTGTGCCGTCCGGGAAGACGCACCTGCCCCAGATGTCACCGAACACATAGCAGGAGTCTCCCATTTCCACCCCGATGGAATCGTAAGTCACCAGGTAATGAAGGGTATCCGCCGAAGCTACCTCGACCGGTTCCGATTCCCCCGTATCGCTTCCGCAGGAGCAGAGCAGTGCAAGCATGCAGATTGCAGCAACCGTTTTCATAACGACTCCCTTATCTACTTAGTAAGCGTTCAGCAGGATTCCCGAGTTCCAGATTGTCATTAGTATTACATGTGCTTCCAGTGAAAATCTGCAGGAAAGCATGTTTGACCAGGCTTGTTTCGTGCAGTATGGTCAGTTTCAAGCAGAGAAATCGGGTGATATTGAGACAGACATGCTGTTTCGAGAAAATTCCCGGAACGGCTTGAAATCAAGATTCCGATTGCTCAACTTCAGATGTTTGTAAAACATTATATGAAAAACTGTTCCATAAATAAGTAAGTTATCTATTGCAAGTAAGTTAAAGATTTTAATGAGGAATTAGTAATGTTTGAATTAAAAACTGAAAGATTGAGACTAATAGCTTTAAACCTGGAGAATTTAAGGTTATTCATTGAAAATCGACAAAAGATGGAGAAAAATC
>JAIORS010000118.1 GCA_021108005.1 Candidatus Aegiribacteria sp. | reverse complement strand
CAGGTCATGTCAATTCAAAGCTTCGAGATGCAGATTGCGAATTTCAATGAATACTAATACGTTTATGCGTTGTTTTATTTCTATCATCTATAATTAGTGAGATTGGCATGTTTTATGCACAAACTATATGTTAGTAAACAAAGGACATAAGGAGCAATATGAAAAAAGGATTTACACTTGTTGAGCTTATGATTGTGGTTGTTATTATCGGAATACTCGCAGCCATTGGAATTCCGAAATACAACAATCTAACAATCAACGCTAAGGCTGCTTCTGTGATCAGTGATACGCGTCTTATTCTAAGTGCGGCCCAGGCATACTTCGCTGGAAACGGTGAGTACCCCCCGGATTGCATCAGCTTCAATACAATTCCTGATGGAATGGAGGAATACCTGCCTGAAGACTTCAGCATGGACAGGCACTATGAGAATTGGAACGTTCGATTCTCTTTTGATAATTACCACAACTACAACGGTAGAGAAATGCCGGGATATGCCAGATGGTCCGGCACATGGATCACAATCAGTGTCTGGTCAAAAGACATGGATATCCTGAATGCGATTATGGAAGTTGCTCCTGATTACGCTATCTCCAACGTACCGCAATATCAGGGATTTGAAAGAGTAGCGGTGGTTCTTGAACCCTATGATTCCTAAAGCGGATTCATGTTGATATTCCGGGCTAGAACAGTCCCTCAGGTATTTCGTCAATATCCGATGTGTAGGAGTATACGCTGTCGCTGATGGTTGAGGTAAAGGTGAATGAGCCATCTGGATTCCGGGAGTATACATATCTATCTTCATCAAACTGATCCTGAAGATCCTCAGGATAGGAACCGTCTGCATCAACCTGTCTGTTAATCATCATAACAACCCAGTAGAATTCCTGGGCCGGAGTCAGGGCGAATTCCTCCTCGTTGCGGAATGAATCTACTCCGGAATTGCCGGCCATGATACCGAGTATGACCAGAACAATCATCAGTATGAACAGGATTCCGAGAATACCTGTTTTTAAAAGCACTTTTTTTCTTTCGTCATTCTTCTGACCGGATGAATTATCTGTACGTTGAGTCATTCTCTCTATGTTAGCTTCAGCCATTTCGAGATCCGGGGAATCATCATGATCGCTGTTGCTTGTATACATCCGGTTAACTCCCTTCTCAAGTACAAATTCTTGAGAGCGTCCGAAATTCTTGAGGTTTGACATTTGAAGAAGAAAGGGGCATCACATAACAGGTAATAAAAAACAAGCCTAACAATTTGAAAAACCTGGAGGTGAGCCCCAGTGAATATAAGAGTGGAAATTGAGCTTGATGTCAAGATGCCGGAAGATCGAGCAAATACATATCAAGGGCTCCATTCTCACTTGAAGAGGATGAGTTTTAACGATAACTCAAAGACAGTGATCTACAAGAGAGCGAAGCAGGTCATTTACTATGGAGCGTACAGTCAGGCATGGCGTGGCCGTTAATGCCGGATACCCTCGTCATGCATCGTAAAGCATAACTGTTCACTGGCTGTCGCTGAATCTCGTACTTTAACCGGGATGATCCAATCTGAAGAATGCACTTGAGTTGTCCGCGATACTCCTTTTCACCAGAATCGTTCTGCCCTTGTCTCCCGGGAAGGCCGCCCTGTGATAGACCATTACGAGATGCTCATCAGTCAGCCCGCATACATGGAGCTTTCCCGTATGGTGAGAAATGACATAACGGGCTCTGGCCGCAAGTCCTGAGCAACGACTCTGAGCCTCTCTGATAATCGTGTATGCCTCTAATGGTGGAACCGTGTATATGCTGTTTCCCACTGTTGGCCTTACCTGGAATATGTAGTAAGGTGCTACTCCTGCTGCCACAAGAGCGTTGAAGAGATCCTCCATTGCATCCACGCTGTCGTTCACTCCTCTGATTATCGGTGTCTGATTGCAGATAGCCACTCCACAACGTCTGAGCAGACTTATCGCCTCCAGAGCTTTTACACACAGTTCTCTGGAGTGCGTGAAATGACTCATAACATAGAGCTGCGCACCAGCAAGCTTGTCCAATTCATGAAGCAGATATCGATCTGCAATCACTCTGCCGGGATCCCATGCCAGCATCCTCGTGCCGATCCTGACTGCCTCTATCCGGGGCAGCCTGACGATCCGGGAAATGATTCCCATCAGCCGTCTGCTTGAAAGAGTGAGTGGATCACCGCCCGTGAGCAGTACATTCCTCACTTCGGGATGATTGCGAATGTACTCCAGGCAATCATTTATATCGGGGGGCGGCTCATTCGTGCATTCTCGGAGAAACAATCTTTTCCGGAAGCAGTACCGACAGTATCCGGCACACATGTGGCTTACAAGAAGCAGAACTGTATCAGGATACTTGTGCTGCATTCCGGGAAGAGCATAGTAGTTCTTCTCTCTGCTTGGATCGAGACTCCCGCCTGACTCCAACTCTCCTTCATCAGGCACCACAACTCTCCTCAGAGGATCATGAGGATCTTCCCAGTCCACAAGCGAGAGATAATGAGATGTTGTACGAAAGGGGAAGATCTCCGTCACCCGCTGAATGACCTCTGCCTCGTCTGTGCTTATTCCGGGAATGGCTTTGATATCCGTAATCGATGCTGACATGGCGCCATCCGCCCGCGTCGGTACTTGATACCATTACTCGTATGATCATGGTCGGTGCCGAGAAACTACACGAGCAGGACAATCACCTCCCATATTCTATGTGATAACTTTTGCAGTGATAGTCAAGGTGCTTCTTGAGCTTAAACTTCTCTGTTTTCAGAACGGCAGATGTATTCCGGTTGTATCATGGTGCTTTTGCTCAACAACGAGTTTTTCAAGGAAATAATTCGCGACCTCCTGACCGACTAGTAGATCGAATCATTTAAACCTTTACGAATACTGCGCGCTGAAGTCAAAATTCTTCCAGCGGTGAACAACGGGTTCCGCATTTGTCTCTGCAATTCCCTGAAGAATTCTCTCTTTGAGTTCATCTTTAGAATCAACACAAATATGTTTGAGAAAAGTCCGTGCTATTTTTGAAAAATATGTTTCAACCAGATTAAGCCAGGAACTTCGAGGTCCAGGATCCCATTGAGTGGATCGCGCGGATAACATCCCATATCCCGACGAAGGGAGCGAAGCAGGTCATTTACTATGGAGCGTACAGTCAGGCATGGCGTGGCCGTGAATGCCGCCAGGGTATCTTACCGACAGCAGCAACTCTGGTGGAAATATACGGATTAATACATCCCGGCGTTGAGAAGTATTCTCAGTTTACTGGGAGCTTGTCCCACCCTGTTGTTGCACTCATGTGGAGAAAGAACCAGAGCAGGTTTTCTTCCGCTTATCAGATCATATGAAAAGACTGTTCCTGCTCTCATGAGCCTCTGCCAGAAATTTCGCAACACCGCAGTATTCAAGATTCTTGTAGTCAACCATCTCTTCGTGTTTCATCCCCATTAAATCCATTGACATTTCACAGATAAAGATCTTAATGTTCATTTCCTGAGAGAGTTCAAGCAATTCAGCGAGTGTGACGATATTCTTCTTTTTCATCAGATGCTTCATCATAGAAGTTCCCGCGCCGGCCATATTCAGTTTTGACAGTTTTAACTCATCGAATCCCGTCGGAAGCATAAATCCGAACATCCTGGACATAAAATCTTTTTTTACTCTGAATTTCTTCCTCAGTGCAGCAGTTCCCCAGAATGTGAAAAATAAAGTAACCTCTGATCCCATCGCAGCCGCTCCTGTTGCTATAATGAAAGCTGCAATAAGTTTATCCAGTGAACCGGAAAAAACAATTATCGATAACTTATTTTTTGGGCTGTCCTTTTCCAGCAGTTCAATTCTATCCTTCAGCTCCTGGATCTGTTCATGCAAATTCTCCATGGTATTCTCTCTTTTCTCTTTATTCGATTTCTGCCTTTTCATGTCCGGCTTGCAAAAGTGCGTGAATTTGGTATCGTTCTTCTCGGGTGAGCTGTTTTGGGAAATTGTTTGTCTACACGATAAACATAATCAGGGGACATGCAGACTCTGCTGCGTGTCCCCTGATATAGCGGTAAAATCACACTGTTCTATAGATTATTGTTTTTCAGTTAAAGCATATGTAATAACCGTGGTGTATCCATCCGCTTCACCGTTATCAATCGTTATTACATAATCCCAGTCG
>JAIORS010000117.1 GCA_021108005.1 Candidatus Aegiribacteria sp. | reverse complement strand
TGGGCTGAGTCAATCAAACGTAAGTCATAGCCTTCGAAAGCTTCTCGATGCCGGGATTGTTGTTCGGAAGGGCAGAGGTATCTGGGTTTACTACAGATTGAACAGGCAGGATCCTGTTAATGGGATGATTCTTGATGGTATTTCCTCAGGTATGAAGGAAATTGAGAATTATGAGAACGATATGTCCGAACTCAGGCTCTGCTACGATAAAAGAAGGTCGGAGGCCAGGGAATTCTTTGACCGTGTTGCCTCAGAACTGGATGATGTGTCTTACCTGATGCCTGATCCGGAAGCTTACTTGGAAGATGTTATTGATATGTATCCCGCGGGAAGTACAATTCTTGATGCCGGGTGCGGTAACGGAGAACTGGTTATGAAGCTTGACCGGAAAGGCATGTCGGTAATAGGTGTTGACCAGTCCCGGGAGATGCTTTCAAAAGCGAGAAAAAAAATTGCAGCTGACTGTAGCGTCTGTAACGTTGAACTCCGTCTTGGTAGTGCTGAACACCTTCCTATTGCCGATTCCTCAGTTGATGGGATCATTGCCCATATGCTTCTTCATCATCTCAGTGAACCTTCCGAGTTTTTCAAGGAGGCTTCAAGAGTTTGCAAGGGTAACGGAAAGTGCATTGTTATCGAGCTTACACCACATGAGGATTTCAATCTTAAGCGGATGCAGGGAGATCTTTGGCCGGGCCTTGACCGGAATGAAGTGAGGGAATGGATGTTATTGGCGGGATTTATCGGGATAGAGGAGATTGGTACGGACGATGAGAGAGTATTCATTATTTCAGGTGTACTGAATGAGAGGAGAGTTTAATGGCTGATTACAAGGTTGCTGATATGTCGCTGGCTGATTACGGTCGGCGGGAGATAGAAATAGCTGAAAAAGAGATGCCCGGCCTGATGGCTGTGCGGGAGAAGTACGGAAAAACCAGGCCCCTGGATGGGATGAGGGTAACAGGTTCGCTTCACATGACCATTCAGACCGCTGTGCTTATTGAAACTCTCGTTGAGCTTGGAGCGGATGTAAGGTGGGCAAGCTGCAATATTTTTTCAACCCAGGATCATGCCGCTGCCACAATTGCTAAAACCGGTATTCCTGTTTTTGCATGGAAGGGTGAGAGTCTTAAAGACTACTGGTGGTGTACCAGGAACGCTCTGAGTTTCCCCGGAGGGAAGGGACCAAATCTGATAGTCGATGATGGCGGTGACGCGACTCTTATGGTGCACAGGGGATACGAGCTGGAACAGGGCTATGCTGAAACAGGCATACTTCCGGAGGATATTGAAGGGCCGGAAGATGAAGTTGCTCTTGTTAGAAATTTGTGCGATGGCATTCGTGAAAATCCTGAGTACTGGACCTCCGTTGTACCTGAAATAGCGGGAGTTTCCGAGGAGACAACAACCGGTGTTCACAGACTCTACAACATGATGAAGACCGGGGATCTGCTGTTTCCCGCGTACAATGTCAACGACTCCGTTACGAAGAGTAAATTCGATAATCTTTACGGCTGCAGGGAGTCACTTGCTGACGGGATAAAACGGGCAACCGATGTGATGGTTGCCGGAAAGACCGTCCTCATCTGCGGATATGGAGATGTAGGCAAGGGGTGTGCCCAGAGCATGAAAGGCTTTGGTGCCAGGGTACTGGTAACAGAAATCGATCCAATATGCGCTCTGCAGGCGGCCATGGAGGGTTTTGAAGTTACTACGGTTGAGGATGCTTTATCGGAAGCGACCATAATCGTAACCGCTACCGGTAACTACAATGTATTAACGGCAGATCATATGAGCAGAATGAAGGATCAGGCCATTGTATGCAATATCGGTCATTTTGATAACGAAATCGATGTTGCGGGTCTTGAAGCCCTGCCGGGTATTGAAAAAGAGGAGATCAAGCCCCAGGTTCACAGATTCCGTTTTTCCGATGGTCATTCCATTTTTCTTCTTGCGGAGGGAAGGCTGGTCAACCTCGGATGCGCGACAGGCCATCCAAGTTTCGTGATGTCCAGCTCCTTCACAAACCAGTGTCTTGCTCAGATAGCTTTAGCTGAGGAAAGGCCTGGAATTGGTGTTTACATGCTGCCGAAACTTCTTGATGAGGAAGTGGCAAGGCTGCATCTCGATAAACTGGGAGTTAAGCTGACGAAGCTGACTCCGCTGCAGGCGAAGTACATCGGTGTTGAACTGGAAGGTCCTTACAAGCCGGAGCATTACAGGTACTGATAACTCTGCATTATCCTTGAAGCCAGCGGTTTTGAAGTTCTCACAGCTTCAGGCGGTGCTGAAGAGCTTGAAATGGTTAAGGAAGAGGGCGACAATTTAACTGCCGCCCCTTTCCGTACCGTATACTGAAAAGTGCCGGTTACTTCTTTAAGAGGAACCTGTCCGCGGGGCTGTTAACCCTGAGTGCACTTCTTTTTTCGGCAAGCTTCATGTAGGGAGATATCATTGAAGGAGTGGTAATTCCCAGAAGGCTTCGCACCAGCTTTCTATCTATACCGTCCTCAAGCATATGAACAGCGAAGCTGTGCCTGAGCCATCCCAGTGTTGCCCGTTTCTCGATACCAACGGCCAGCATCGCCTCGGCGAAGGCTCTCTGGATTGTTCTGGGGGAGATGCAGTTGGTTTTGCCTCTGCCGGGGAACATCCATGGAGAATCGTCTGTTCTCGTTTCAATGTAGTACTTGAGAATATCGGCTATCGAATTTGCCAGTATAGTATCTCTGATGAATTCCTTGTCCTGGTCGTTAACATGAATTACCATGCTATCAAAATCGACAGCGTTCCTGAGAAGATGTGTTGCTTCACCCACCCTCAGTCCTGAAGAGTAGATAAGCATAAGGGCAAGCCTGTATTTCAGCTCATGTACATTGGCGAATATCTGTTTGATCTCATCTCTGCTGAAGATGCCATGGAGAGGAATCTTCTTCGAAATGAGACCTGGACCGGGAAGAGGGTTATCCTTGGAAAGCACATGCTTGTACATGAACCTGATAGCACTTTGGGCCTGGTTAATGTAGGAAAGTGATTTTCCTTCATCAACAAGATCCTCAAGGTATTTTCTCAGAGTGTCCTCATCGAGGCTTTCAGTCACATTTCCGTATGTGTTCTCAAGCCGTCGGATATGAGATAGATAGCTGTTAGCCGTTTTAGGACTTCGCCCGGCTGTTCTCAGTACCTTTCTCGTCTGTTCAACATAATCCGTCATTTCCATACCCCTTTCGGATTAGTGTTATAATGAAACAAGTGAAATAAAAATACGAAACCCCCTCTATGCATAAATTAATCTATTAAAGAAATTAATTGTGTCAAGCCACTTAGTAAAGATTAGTGAAGTAAAACTGACTAAATTTGTATCGATGAGATATGTAATGTATTCATATACACCTTTAGAAAACAGAATATCGAGAGGATTTGTGTTTTCCGGGTGGGTTTTGATTATAACCCTTGACATATTCATTCCATTAACCGAAACTATTAAGTTGATACTTTTGAAACGGAGAGAAATGATCCTTTTCCCTGGCGTATCGTCAAAGGTAATATTGCGGGTGTTGCTGCCCTACATTTTCAGTGTAATCGTGATACTTACTGTCATTGCGGGATATATTCATTTTACTGATGGTGTGTGTTCCCAGGTGGTCCAGATTGAACAGGAACAGGCCATCCGGATCGCCAGGAGTATTACCGGGAACTCCATGAATGAGGAGATGTCCATTGTCATGTTCAACAGCAGCCGGAGTAACGGGTCTGTACATATTGAACTGAAGCCCGAATTTTTGGAACTCTTCAATCTGAGCGCTTTTTTAATGGTGTGTCCGACTATCGGAGAAACACAAGAAGTTATCCCATTCAACGAGAATTCTCTTGCAGAGAGCGCTATAAGCAGCGGTTCGCCAACCATGCAATATATAGAAAGCGGGAATCAGACCAGACTTCTTCTGTTCTATCCCCTGATTGATTCATTCGGGAACAGAGCGATTGCAAGGATGGTTTTTGAAAACGTTCTTGGAACAGATTCTGTTAACAGCAGCAGGTACAATATTTTTATAATGTCAGTAGCAGCTGTTATGCTGATTCTCATACCTTGTTTGTTTCTCAGGCTTGCAGGTTTCAGAAGGAAGATAGAAAAGAAAGATTTCTATAACGGCGATACAGAAATTAAAACTGAAAATGATTTGAAAATCACTAACTCCGATATCTGTCCTTCATCGATACTGAATAATTTTGAGTTCCCTGCGTTGTTTCGGCTGGACAGCAGCGGAACGGTATTTTTCATGAATAATACCGCTGAAAAGCTTATCGACATCTCGAAGAACAATATCGTAGGTATTAAATTCCACGAGCTGCCCTGTTTTTCCGAAGAAGACAGAAATTTGATAGTCTACCCGGAGAATGAAAAACCTGTTGAAATGATTCTCGGTATTATGGATAGTTCAGGCAGTTCAAGGAAATCCACTTTCAGGATTGAACTGCTGAGCAATTTCAGGGAATATACGATCGCTGTTAGAGATGAAAGATATGAAGACGGAAAAGTGATGGAAACAGCTAAATCCGGAACTGATTCGAAGGAGCATGAAGAACCCCAGGGGAGCCTCTCTCATAATGATATTAAGTACATCAGGAAGATTATAGAGGATTGCAGGATTAGATCCTCGGAAAATCCTGCCTGTCTTAATGATCTCGGAATCATATCCGATGTTCTTTCCAATATAGAAAGTGACAACGGAATGAACAACAAGGAAAAGGCTGACACTATTGAGATCTTCTCGGAGCTGGATGCAATTACGGAAGCCCTGAACGATGTGCTTCCGCAAAGGGCTTCAATAGAGTTTGATGTTCCGGGTTTTCTGCCGCAGGTTGAATGCTCCAGAGAAGATTTTACACAGATAGTCAAGAACCTGGCTTTCTATTCACTTGAATCCACAAACGGTCCTGTAAGGATAAAACTGGGTGCCAGGGATGTACCTTCACCGGTATCTGATTCAGTATTCTCAGCGAACTGTGATAGAACAGTTTCAAGATCGGTGTCTTTAAGTTATACGGATGGAACCAGAATGCCTGTGGTACTGAAGGAAGCCCTGCTGGATCCCGAAACCGATCTGTCCGGAATTCAGAGGGATTACGGTTCACATATCTCATCGGTTGCAGCTGTGCTTTCAAGACATGACTGTCATCCCGTATTTACGGAAAGACCCACCGGCACTGCACTCAATATCCTGTTCCGTACAAGAGAAGATTATCTGTTTGATGTATCTCACACTGAATCTCTCCACAGAGAAAACCTGAGCAGTATAAAACTGGCGATCTGTGACGCATCGAGGGCTGTGAGGGAAAGCGTATCCGACATTTTAACTATGTATGGAATTGATGTAAGAAGTGAAGCCGATCTGGAAAGAATGAGAGATTGGCTGACTGAATCCCAGGTGGATTTCTTAGTACTGGATTACTCCGCTTCAGGGGAATCAATGGAAGAAATGCTTTCGAATGTAAGTATAGAGTTTCCCGATATTGAGATAATCCTGACTACAGGTTCATCTGAAGCCGGCAGTTCTCTATACGAATTACTGGGGTGGAACGGCAGAATTCTTATAAAACCCTATTCAGTTGATGAGTTGCTGAATATTATTGAAATGTCTGTTTCCACTGAATTGAATACTGAGAATGAACTGGAAACGGGAGGAACCGATGACTATTGAAAATTGGATTGTGAAACTGGCTCTTTCTGTTTTCCTGGGATCCCTGATAGGACTTGAGCGGGAATTCCATGGTCGACCTGCAGGTCTCCGAACACATATTCTGGTCTGCATGGGAACTACAATACTTACTTTAAGCGGCATTGCCGTAGCGGAAACATTCTCGGGCAGTAATTCTCCTCCCGGTGCAGAGATCAGCAGAGTAATAGCTGGCATAATGACGGGAATAGGGTTTCTGGGAGCAGGTGCGATTATGAGAACGAAAGATATGATTCGCGGCATAACTACAGCAGCCTGTATCTGGTTCATTGCCGCTATCGGAATCGTAATAGGCATTGATCAATATGTTCTTGCAGCTTCTTCAACAGGTATTGCACTACTTATTCTTATTCTTCTTCCATTGTTAGAGGGTCGTCTTGCGGCTCTGCAATACAGAGATGTAATAATCCATGGAGAGAACAGCGATCCGGAAACAATGATTGAAAATTGCACCACTGTCTTAAAAAACAATGGCCTCGGGATCCATGATGTTGATATTGGAATTGATAAAGAAGAAAGCTCCATCACTCTTCTCTACCATCTCAGGATTAGAAAACTTGAGAACAAACTGCAACTTATGAATACTCTTTCAGAAGTACAGGGAGTCATCAACGTTCAATGGCAGAGAGCTTCCGCGAAGATTTAGCCGGTTAGCTCTTTGGAAAAAGCGGCATTGCTGCCATACGGAACAGGTTCTCACATGCTTTCCTGACTTTATTCTTTATTTCCGGGCTGCAGCATACGGTAAGATAATTCCTGTTAGGTTGTGCCCTTGAAAGGTATTCGGCGAATGGCGGATCGATCTTCTCAAGAGGCAGAATATTCCCTGATTTGTCTATGTACTTGATGTCCAGCTTCGTAAACCTTTCCTCAGATATCTTTACTGCTTCCAGGGGCATGTCCACAAGTATGTACCCTGGATCCACTCCGGCTGTTTCAGACAGTTTTAATGCAAGACTACCGGCTTTTTGGGATGGAGTTTCATGTGAACTGCCGATTGTGTTCAGGAAGGAGATATCACTTTCGTCAAGTGTTGCTGCATCTATTCTGAATACCTGAGAGAACAGCTTCTGTCTGTATTTAACCCTCCAGGCCATATCCCTCACCCATGGATCCTTTGATTTCTGCACGAGAAAACTCAGTATCTCATCATCGGTCAGTATGTGGAAATCATCTATTTCTTTCAGCTCAACGATACTTCTTCTGGAAGCTGCGAGAAGCATCATATCCACTATCCTTGTTTTCTTGTGAAGGTAGACACTTGAATACATCTGCATCCGTGCGAAGAGGAAATCACGTATGGCTTCGTGTCCCTTGCTGAGGAAAACGATGTTATCGTTCTCAATCTTCATGGTTGAAATTATCCTGTCCATCTCTATATGACCGAAAGCGACCCCTGTGAAATAGAAATCTCTCTGGAGATAATCCAGCATATCGGCATCTACCTCACCGAATATCATTTGCTGCAGGTAACGCGGTCCTTTAAAAGTGCTGCAGATAAGGTCTGCTACGTCCGACGGGTCAATATCGTATGACCTCAGTATTTCGGGAATTCTCCCTGCTCCTTTTATATTGAAAGTTGAGTCACCCCTTACCAGATCCGCTACAAGGCCCATGTGGTCAACGCCGTTCATTTCTATGTAAAGTGGTTCCAGCGTATGTGACCATGGTGTATGCCCGATGTCATGAAGCATACCCGCAGCCTGCAGGAGCTTACGGATACCAGTTTTTTCCATATCCGGCATACCCTGCATATCCTCAAGAACGTGCTTTCCGATGGTGTCGGCAAGGTAAGAGACACCCAGTGCATGTGAAAGACGCATTCCGTGTGCGCCCGGGTAGCACTGAAATGTAGTACCTAACTGGTGTATAAAACTGAGCCTTTGAACCTCCACGGTTTGGATCAGTTCTTCCTGGAGCCCCGAAAGACGGATATTTCCATGTACAGGATCTCGAATGTACATTATCTTGTGATTTTCCTGATTTTTCATTTCTGCCTGTATCTCCATCCGGTCTATGTACTGATGAATCTGATATTCGGTTCAACTTATTTTAATGCTGGCTGCGAAACTGATTTTGGGAGCAGCATGAATATATTTAGCGAATTTTCTTGCGAAAGTAAACAAAGGTGGTATTGCATAGTAAATAGTAGGAAAGTGGATTTTCCACAATCTCTTGATTTGCTTGCAAAGTAACCTAATTCGTCCCGATAACCCTCCGATTCTTGTTGTGTTCTTGTACGAGACAGAGACCGGAGATATATTCATATGTGGTTGAGGAAAACATCTTCAGAGTAAGTTCCTGAAACGGCTCAGTTACAGCTAATGTTAAAAGAGAAGAGCAATGCAGAAGATTCTTGAAAGAAACATGCTTGACCTTAAGAACCTGTGTCTGGCATTTGGAGTAAGAAAGCTCTATGTGTTTGGCTCAGCAGTTTCTGGTAATTTCAGAGATGACAGTGATATTGATTTTCTTTTAACGCTGTCTGAGAACCTATCGATACAGGAGTATACCGATAACTATTTTTCGCTGCAGCATAAGTTGAGAGAGCTCTTTGATAGAGAGATAGATATCGTAACAGAAAGAACTTTGTCGAACCCATATTTTATAGAGAGTATAGATGAGACCAAGGAATTGATCTATGAAGCGTGAGATCAAGAAACACCTTTATGACATCAAAGTCTCGATTGACTCTATAGAAGAATTTATGGGGGAGAGATAGAGTTTTATTGATTATCAGGAAAACAAACTTCTGCGACGTGCTGTTGAAAGAGAGATAGAAATCATTGGTGAAGCAATGAGTAGGATCCTTAAGCTGGATGAGTCAATCAAGATTGAGAACTCACGGAGAATAGTTGATGCAAGGAATTGGGTTATACATGGATACGACAAGGTTGATGATGTTGTAATATGGGGAATAGTATTAAATCATCTGCCTAAGCTTAAAAAGGAAATCGAAAGATTATTGGATGCAGGCTAATCCCTATTACCTGCCACTGGTATCACTCGCCATAATATCCACTGATGTCTCGCCTGCCGTAAGTGGCGGATCGTAATAGTTGAAGACAGCCGTGAGATGCTCTGCAGATACCACCTGTCTGTCAAGAAGCTCGTAGGGGTACATCCCGGTATCCGGATATCCTACCGGGTCCCAGACTTCTGCGTAGAAGTCGCTTGTATCCCATGGGTAGGCAGATGAATGGTAAGTAAAACCAGAATTCCGAGTAGTCCAGTCCCAGGGCGTACGATCCTGGATCGAAGTCGGTAACATGAAACCATACGCCGCGGTGTACTCCCGTCCAGGTAAACCAGACGGCGGCACCATCGTCGTACTGGCAGTAGAAATCGACGGGGGATCATTCCAAACAAGACCTCAATCGACGAGCGTCCTTTAATAAACAAAGGTGGTATTGCATAGTACATCACCGTTAGTAATATTCTTCTTTCTGGAGGAAACTGCATATGAACAGAGTTGATCTACATTCCCACAGTACCGCCTCAGATGGTGTTAGTTCCCCCGTTGAACTTGTGTCAATGGCGTTCGAGAAGTCGCTTTCTCTGTTTTCCATTACAGATCACGATACATTTGATGGGATTCCTGAAGGTGCTTCAGCAGCAACGAAGCTGGGGATGAATTTTCTTCCTGGAATTGAGCTGAGCGTGGATCTTGAGGAAGACGGGCTTACAGCTCACCTGCTGGGATACTTTCCGGGAATTGATATTTCTGACCTTGTAAACGGTTCAACCACTCTCGGAGAGGCAATATCTTTTGTCCAGGGAGGTCGTTCCCGAAGAAACCCGGTAATACTTGAGAAACTGGCCAACAGCGGTATATTCATTGAAATGGATGAAGTGGAGGTAATCGCTGGAGGTGACGTTGTGGGAAGACCTCATATAGCCGAAGCAATGCTTAATGCCGGGTATATAAGCAGCATGAGGGAAGCTTTCGACAGGTTCCTCGCAAAGGGAAAACCCGCATACGTAGAGCGGGACAGATTGCCTGTGCTGAATGCAATAGAGATTATTACGGAATCCGGCGGATTGCCTGTAATGGCCCATCCCGGATATATTGAGATGGACCATGAAACGCTGAAGAATTTCTTTAGAACAATGAAAGAGTATGGATTGGCGGGAATAGAAATCTACTACCCTACACATACATCTTCAATGGTGGAAAGACTCAAGTCTTATGCTCTGGAATTCCAGCTTGTTGTTACGGGCGGAACCGACTATCATGGAAGGAATAATGAAGCCGCTCCCCTTGGGGGAACAGAAAATGGGTTTCATGTTGATATTGAAGATGTAAAAGATTTTATAAAACTATGCGGATATCATAGCAGGAGGTAACAAGTGGCAAAACTTAGCGAACTGGTAAGCAAGATAGATAATGAGGCCAAAGAGGGTAACCGGAAAAAGGCACTCTTGATGCTTGACAAGCTTCTTGAAAAAGTACCGGATAACAAGCAGCTTCTCACACGCAAGGCGAAGTTCAATAAAGAGTACGAATACGAACAGAGGATAATTGCCCTCGAGAAGAAGTACGATATAGCGCCAGGATAATGAAGGTTCGATCTGCAGTATTCCTGATGAGTATTCTCCTTTCCTGCGGTACGGTAACAGTTGAATCCTTACACAGGCAGAGCGAACTATACGCAAGCAGGATAGCTTTCGGCTGGGAGAATCTGGGTTGTTTTCAACTCAGGGGCAACGCAAGGCTGCAGGGAAGTAATCTTGTTGCCAGGGGTCCCTTTGTGCTCTGGGGTGATGCTGATGGTGGGCTTCTCAGAGGTGATTTCTATGGACCCGACGGTAAGCCCGTGGTTTCCATCAAGGGTGATTCAACCGGCATACTGATCTATATGCCCCAGGATGAATACGCAACTTTCACTCCGGGAGGTCTTCAGGCTGGCGGAGGAACCATTCCGTCAGCCGATCTTATTCATCTTCTTAGAACAGGCTATCCTCTTACAATGGAAGCATGGGAGATAACCGGTAGCGCAGCCGTGATAGATGAGAATATCCAGTGGACCTTCCGCGGTTCGGATACAACGTATCGAATGGTTCTTACAATGGAAAACGGAGATCTTTTCCCGTCTGAATGTAAATGGGGGTCGGGAGAATTTTCGATCAACGGATCTTCACCGCACGATGAATATAACGCCTGGCCCTGGAGCTGGAGCACAAGAATTAGCGATAATGCGGTAGACCTTGAGTTAACAGAGATAAACACAACAGCTGTACCCTGGGAGGGTATATGGGAAATGAACGTGCCAATCCCTGTAGATACAGTTGTTTACGTTCCTTTATGGCAATCATCGATTAAGTCTGATCAGAGGTAGTGTTAACACTATACTCAACTTGTTAACCATGATTATTCTTGTATATTATCAAACTGTTTGAACCGGGAGTTGACGCAAGCCAGTTTGTTTACTATTCAACCAGCTATCGTTCAGTATACAGGAGGGTAAATGCGTATATTAAACAGTGTTTTCGGCAGAAAACCCGGAACACTGCTTTCAAATTCAATGGCCATTGATCTAGGAACCGCGAATACACTCGTATACCTTCAGGGCAGGGGCATTGTACTTGAACAGCCAAGTGTTGTGGCTCTTGATCGAGAAACGAACGAACTAGTAGCGGTAGGACACGACGCCAAGGCAATGCTTGGGCGTACCGGAACTACACTGCAAGCTTTGAAACCTCTGAAAGATGGTGTTATAACCAACGCCACCGCTACGATGGCAATGCTCAGAGAATTTTTCAGTATGGCAAAAACTCGCAGGATATCGATGAGACCAAGAGTTCTTGTATGTGTACCAAGTGGTATAACCGAGGTTGAAGTGTCAGCAGTGCGGACAGCACTGGAAAGAGCTGGCGCAAGGGAGGTTCTTCTGGTCTCTGAACCTCTTGCTTCTGCTATTGGTGTGGGAATTCCAGTGGAAGGAGCTGCAGGTAATATGGTTGTTGATATCGGTGGCGGAACAACTGAAGTTGCAGTGATATGTCTCTCCACTATTGCGGCCAATAATTCCATAAGAATAGGTGGAGATGAGATTGACAACGCGATATCGACATATCTGAAAAAGCAGTACAGCCTTCTGATAGGCGAAAGAACAGCTGAAACAGTTAAAATTAGAATGGGAACAGTGCTGGAGGCTGACGATGAAGAATACGAGGTCAGCGGTCTCGATTTTGTGAACGGAATTCCAGAAACCTACATTATTAATTCTGAAGATGTCAGAAACGCTCTGAAGGAAGTTATCGGAACGATTATTGAAGCCGTAAGACATGGCCTTGAGAAAACACCTCCGGAGCTTGCAAGCGACATTGTTGACCGCGGAGTAATACTGACGGGGGGCGGAGCCCTTCTAAAAGGATTGGACAGACTTTTAATGAGTGAAACCGGGCTGCCTATAAGAGTAGCAGACAACCCGCTGTCCTGTACAGTGCTGGGTGCCGGTCTGATCCTGGAAGATATATACCGGTACCGTAACCTTCTTCTGTAGCTGTATAATGGATAGTTCAGGAAGACGGACCAGAGACCGCAGGAGCGGAAAGCACAGCAGATTCTTATTTTTTATTTCCATATCATTTCTCCTTCTTATATTTGGTCCATTTCTTTTGAGCGGAATGGGCAGCTGGCTGGGAGCCAGGTTCTCAGAAGTTATTTTAAGGGGGACGGATACACCAACAGAAGAAAAACTCAGAAGTGATATCGTGCAGCTTATGCTTGAGAATTCGATTCTCCGGGAGGAGGCTGTTAAAGCAGAACGATACAGAACACTGCTTGGTATCACCCGGACGGATAACGGAGAAGCTATTCCTGCGAATGTTCTATACCGTTCGGAAGGGTTGGTTACAGGCACGATTGTTATAGATCAGGGGAGCAGCGACGGTATAATCGAGAATTCGGCATGTATCTCTTCTGAAGGTCTTGTGGGCATTGTATGTTCGGTGGGTGAAGCGACAAGCGAGATCCTTCCCATTATTAACCCTTCTGTTAACGTAAGCTGTGTCACATGGCCATCGGGAGCGTACGGAATACTCCAGTCAACATCAGATGGTTCACTGAGCCTTGTTCATGTTGATCTTACAAGCGAAGTGGAGACAGGCGACCAGGTAATCACTTCAAGATATGGTGGTATTTATCCAGATGGACTTCTTGTAGGAAGAGTGTCGGGTATCTCATCAGGCGAGCAGGGACTTGCGTTGAAACTCAGTGTAATCCCTGATGTTGATTTTCAGAATACCGGAGAGGTTCTCATACTTCCTCCGGAGGATTTCAATGAATCCGATACTCAGTAGTTGGCATGTGATCGCCCGGGATGGATTTCAGGTGAAATTTGCAGTTTAGGGTATTCTTTCTCGCTTTCACAGTAATTATCCAGTTTCTGCTGGAAGTGACAATCGGCAGAATATTCGTTGCGCCGTCTCTTATACCTTTACTACTTGTTTACCTTTCGGAGAATTACGGGAAAATTTGGGCGGTTGACGGAGCTTTCTGGTCAGGAATCGTTCTTGACCTCCTTCTGCACCAGCCTCCGGGTTCATCTTCTCTTGCCCTCCTTACTGGGCTTTTTGCGGCAAAAATTTTCAGTAGACTGTCATCCGGAGAGGGTAGAAGCTATCTTCTCAGTATGATGGCCATTTCGGTACTGGTTTCCGATACGGTTTTCATACTTGTTGCATCAAAGCCTATCGGTTCAGGTTTCAGTCCCGTGCTTCTTCTTGTCGTTCCAAGAGCGGTCATTACGGTTATTATAGGCGCATTGATCCTATCTATAACCACCTGGGTCACTGAAATAAGATCCAGGAGAGTAACCGGCAGGCTGCATGTTCAGGGATAAGAAGCAATGGTCCTTTGTGGCGTATCTATTAACGGTACTCGTTCTTTTCCTTGTACTTGGCGTGAGGCTTTTTTACCTGCAGATAGTCAGGGGGGACTACTATAGAAGTCTTTCCAGCCAGAATCATATCAGGATAATCACCAGGCCGGCACCACGCGGACTGATAAGTGACAGAAACGGAGTAGTTCTTGCGGATAGCAGGCCTTCCTTCATTGTAACTGCTGTGCCTTCGGAATTCGATAGTTTGAACATCGTTCAGGTTGCGTTTCTTCTGAATATGCAGGTGGATGCTTTATCTGAAATTTTGAGTGAGGCTTCATCGGTACCCCATAGACCTGTCGTTCTGAGGGAGAGTATGAGCGTGGAAGAAGTAAGTTCGATTGCAGAAAACATATACAGGATCCCAGGCGTTCTAATCGACGTTGCGCCACTTAGGAGATATCACAGAGCCGAAGATTTCTGCCATGTCATCGGATACGTAGGACTGGCTGACGATCCAGAATCCTTCAGGGGGGAAATAACCGGAAGAACCGGAATTGAACTCAGCCTGAATGGTACTTTACAGGGAAACCCCGGGCTGCACAGGGAAGTTGTGGATGCCATGGGCAGGATTGTTGAGGAATACAGGGGAACGGAATCCGAAGAGCCTGTCCCCGGGAAGAATGTGGTACTTACCTTAGATGCGGAACTACAGAGAACAGCCTTCGAGAACATAGGGAAAACCGGGCTGCCCGGTGCCGTAGTTATCATGAATTACAGGAACGGAGATATTCTTTGCGCCGCATCTTCTCCTTCTTTCGATACTAATATGTTTTCCAGGGGAATAACACAGGACGAGTGGAATGCTCTTCTTCAGAATCCAGAGAATCCCCTGTATTGCAGAGCCTGGGCAGCCTCCTATCCGCCTGCTTCCACCTTCAAGATAATTACCGCTTACTGGCTTATCGCTGAGGATCTGATCGATGAGAAAACCATGCCTGCTCCATGTTACGGTTCACTTACTCTTGGGGACACTGAATTCGGATGCTGGAGGGCACATGGAAGGATGAACGTCATCCAGGCTCTGGCGCAGTCCTGCGATGTTTTCTTTTACAGAACATCACAGCTGGGATCACTGAACGAGCTTGCTGAATACGCAGGATTCTTTGGCCTTGGATCACGGCTAACTGAAGTTCTTACGGATGAAAGAAACGGTCTTGTTCCCGATTCGGACTATCTGAACAGCACCTACGGTCCTGACGGATGGGGATTGGGAAATCTTCTTAATGTTTCAATTGGTCAGGGTGAGCTTCTGACCACTCCACTGCAGATGGCTGCCATGACGGGAGTGATCGCATCCAGTGGCCGGATGCCACTGCCTCGGATACTATTGCATGAGGAAGAAAGAGACCCCCTTTTCCCGGTTGGAGCAATCGATGATTTCGCATTCGATATTGTAATTGAGGGTATGCTTCAGACGGTTGTTTCCAGAAAGGGAACCCTTAACAGGGTATTTTTGGATTATCCATGGGATTTCTGGGGAAAAACCGGAACCGCCGAGTGTTCCGGTGAAAATCACGCTATTGTTGTGGGGTTTACTCGTGAGCCCGAACCGGTTGTCATATGCGTTATTATTGAACACGGAGGACACGGAGGGTCTATTGCGGGCCCCCTTGCCAGAGATATACTTCTGAGCTACTTCGAGGGGAGTGATTGATCTGATAGGCAGAGACAGGCCCGATTTTGTTCTGCTTTCATCGCTGCTGGTGCTTTTCGCAATAGGCATGGCAACCATCTACTCCGCTTCAACTGTTATTTCCGAAAGCGGCCTGTTCGGAAAACAGTTGATATGGTCCGTATTCGGTCTTGCCGCATTTCTTGTGGGAAGCATGGTTTCATTCAGGAGGCTTGAAGAAATCTCACCTGTGGCATACGTTTTTATATCTATACTTCTTCTGGCCACGCTATTTATAGGAAAGGGACCGGCGGACAGGTGGATAATTATCGGACCAATTCACTTGCAGCCATCGGAAGCGGCCAAGGCAGGTTTGATACTCGTTACAGCCTGGTGGCTTTCGTCACTGAAAGTCAGACCCAGAAAATTTGGTGAAGCACTTGTTTTCATAACCATAATTCCCGCGATTATGCTGACGGCAGTTCAGCCTGATCTCGGCACTGCGGTTTCAATGCTGTTGATAGTACTTGCGATGTTCGTATGGGCAGGTTACGGGCTGGGATGGATTATACTTCTTGTCAGCCCTGTTCTGGCTGCCGTTTCCTCAATGGATATACTTTTCTGGGTGGGTTTTGTATTGATACTCTCCGTAATACTTTACAGGCGCAGGTATCCGGTTCCCATATGGATCGCATTCATTGGAGGTAATTCCATCGTTGCGGCGCTTACCCCCACTGCGTGGAATATGCTTGAGCCATACCAGCAGTCCAGACTGATAACTTTTCTGAATCCCGCGAACGATCCTCATGGTTCAGGATGGAATATCATTCAATCTGAAGTTGCTGTGGGATCAGGAGGATTGTCGGGCCAGGGGTTCCTTCAGGGAGCCCAGAAGGAACTTGCCTTCCTTCCAGCGAGACATACGGATTTCGTATTTTCTGTCTGGGCGGAGGAAACCGGTTTTATCGGATGCGTAATACTGCTCACCGCTTTTCTCATTCTGTTCTGGAGAATAATCATAGCCGCCAGAAAGTCCGTCAATCCGTTCAACTCCCTCGTAACAGCAGGTGTTGGGGCATATATAGGGATACATGTATTCGTAAACATCGGGATGACACTGGGGATTATGCCCGTAACTGGCCTCCCTCTTCCATTTATTAGTTATGGTGGCAGTCAGCTGGTGGTTGTGCTGTTTCTTCTGGGACTTGTGCTTAACGCCGGAATGTACTGGAGAGAGGTTTAGGGGCAGAGTCACCGAGGGGAAGTGACAGCTTCAAATCAAGAGTTTAGATTATCTCAATAGTTCAACCGATACGGAGGTTCCCTGTAATGCATCCTGTTCTTTTCAGAATCGGTTCTCTGCCCATCAATACCTATGGTTTGATGCTGGCCATATCGTTCATTCTCGGGCTCTGGCTTGCCTCCCGGAGGGGCGAAGCTGTTGGAGTTAAAAAAAACGATGTGTACGACCTTGGAGTGCGATTGATGGTTGCAGCCATAATTGGGTCACGCCTTTTCTACGTTGTAACTCACGTCTCCGAGTTTCAGGGACACTGGCTTGACGTAATCGCACTATGGAAGGGGCTGTACGGCCTGAGCATGCTCGGCGGAGTTATTCTCGCGGTTGCCGTCGGGTTCTATACCGTCTGGAAGAGGAAACTCCCGGTATGGGAACTTTCCGATGCCGTTATTCCATCCTTTGCGTTGGGAATATTCGTAACAAGGATAGGATGTTTCCTGAATGGGTGCTGTTTCGGTTCCGAGACATCATGTTCCCTTGGAGTTGTTTTTCCTGATTCGGCGATGCCCTACAGTAATACCGGTATGATACCAGGTACACATATTCATCCCACTCAATTGTACAGTTGTTTATCGGGGCTGTTCATCCTCATAATACTGCTCTGGGCCGGTCACCGCAAACATTACCCGGGTTTTATCTTCGTCCTTTTCACAGGCCTGTATGGGGTCACAAGGTTCGGGATAGAGGAGTACAGGTACTTCGATCATGAGCCTAATATGCTTTTCGGTTTCAGTTCAATTGCCGGAAGGCCGGGAATAACAGACAATCAGCTGATAAGCCTGATAATGCTCGCCGCCGCTCTTCTGCTTGGTCTATGGCTATATCTTCGTTATCGAAGAACCTACTCAGTCTCTTCCTGAAGAACACATGCCCTGCATGTGGAGGCGTTCTTCCCGGGGAAGAACCGCTCTGTCCCTGGTGCCTGTTGAGGATAGATCGCTGCAGTGAGATCCATTGGAGTAGTACGGGAACGCCTGTCGGAGATCCTTCCGTATCTTCCCGCCGGGATTGTCCAATGAAAGGGGTGCCTGTGTATTCGGCCGTTATGTATCACGGGCTTCCCGGAGAAATTGTTGTAAGGCTTAAATTCAACGGCGAGAAACACCTGGCCACAACAGCAGCAAAGATGATGATGCGGTATTCGATGAAGCTTCCCGGTTCGAATGACATTCTCGTTCCAATTCCCGCGAGTAAAAGAAGGAAGAGGGAACGGGGGTACAACCAGGCCGCTTTGATAGCCGGGCGGCTTGCGTACATGTCAGGCAGCAGAAGTCTTGATGTTCTGACCAAAGATGAAAGCCCTTCGCAGGTTGGTCTGTCTTTTTCACGCAGAAGAAAGAACGTAGAAGGTATCTTTCATATGAAAAGCCGGAACCGGGCACTATCGGGAGCGGACATCTGGATTGTGGACGATGTTGCTACAACCTGCAGCACCATCGACAGCGCTGCTCAAGTGCTGCTGGATTCGGGAGCCCGCTCTGTCATGGGGCTCACTCTGACCTACCGAAAAAGGATGACTGATAGTATTATTCATCAATGAATAATCAGATAAGCAGGAGGGAGCTGACGTGGCCGAAGAACTGACGTTCAATGTGAAAGATATCCCCATGTGCACGAGGTATGGTTTCAGCGCGCGGAAAATGTGGGTTTTCTTTAAAACACTTGTTCTTTCCCTGATCATCTGGGACTTTTTTGTTTACCTCGGTTTCTTTGCCGCCGGTCATGATCTTGCGGCAAGGTGGGGCCAGAGCCGTCTTCTTCCTCTTCCAGGATCCCTGTTCTGGACAGATCCTGTACCCGTTATTCTTCTGGGAATCGGTGTTGCGCTGATTATCTACATATTTATGCGAGCCTCGCTGATGGTTTCAAAGATGACATTCCAGCAGATCCGGGGAGATGATTTCTTTTCAACTACCGATGCCGCTGTCTTCGCAAGAGGGCATGCCACTCCCCTGATTTCGATTCCCGTTCTGCTTGCCATTACACTGCTTCTTGTATACGGCACAGGCGCTTTGACAGGGCTTGTTTCAAGGATTCCCGCCATTGGCCCTGTTATTGCCTCGCTGTTTTCTATACCTCTCTGGGGAGTCATGTTGCTCGGAGTGCTGACTGCGATAGCACTGGTTCTTTCAATTGAGCTTTTGCCCGCAATTATCGCATGTACGAGGGGCGATTCCTTTGAGTCGGTCTTCGAACTTTTCTCAATACTCACATCTCAGTCCTGGCGATTGTTTCTATACCTGCTCGTCTCAATACTGGTTATCGTAATCGGAGGGGCACTCTTCCTGTTCCTCTCATCCATTGCCATCAGCTTTCTCTCCATTTCGGTTTCGTCGGGTGCCGGAAACGGCGGATTGGCCGCTGCACTTGCATCAGGCCCGCAGTTGCTGGCTCCGGAGGCGCTTCCATTTTTTTCCGGGCTTATTACCTTGGGGCAGCAGGGAGATGTTCAGGTTTTATCCGGTGTTGCTGGAACCCTGGCCGGCATCTCCGGAATTGCCATTTTTCTGATTGTCGTATCTTTCTTTTTATCCAGTTATTCTTCAGCATGGACCATAATTTACATCGTTCTCAGATACAGAAAAGATGGAGAAGACCTGATGGACAGGGCTGACAGAGAAGAACGGCGGGAGTTTGACCGCCTGTATGGAGACGCTGGAAAAGATTCCGAGGCGCAATGACACATAGGGTAACGGGTCTGTCCTGAATGACTGCTAATATCGATTTTGTTCATCTGCATCTGCATTCGGAATACAGTCTTCTTGATGGTGCCATCAGATTCGACCGTCTCGCGTCGTATCTCACCGAGAACGGAATGAATTCGGTCGCGGTAACTGATCACGGCAGTCTTTTTGGCGCGGTTCAGTTCTTTGAAAAAATGACAGAGAAGAGTATTCATGCAATTCTCGGGATGGAAGCCTATCTTGCATATCCATCCATGACAGAGAGAAGCAGGAACAGTAAAAGGTATCACCTTACAATTATCGCCAGAAATGAAACGGGATACCACAACCTATCCAAGCTTTCATCAGCGGGTTACATTGATGGTTTCTACTACAAGCCAAGAATAGACAGAGAGCTTCTTGCTGATTACAGCGAAGGCCTGCTGATAGGCTCCGCGTGTCTTCAGGGAGAAGTTGCTCAGCATCTTCTTTCAGGCCGCAGGGAAAAAGCCATCGAAACGATTCGTTTCTACCAGGAAATCGTGGGCAGAGAAAATTTCTTTATCGAGCTCATGGACCACGGCCTCAACGACGAGAAGATAGTGCTGCCTCTGCTTGCCGAACTGGCAAAGGAGATGGAGGCTCCTGTGGCAGCCACCAACGATGCCCATTATCTGAGGAAATCCGATCATGAAGCTCATGAAGCGCTGCTGTGTCTGCAAACTGGCAAAACTCTCGATGATCCCAGCCATATGAGATTTGATACAGCGGAGTTTTACGTAAAAACGCCCCTTGAAATGCAGAAGCTTTTCGGATGGATTCCCGAGGCTGTTACGAATACAGTGAATCTTGCTGAAAAGTGCGATTTCGAACTGACTCAGGGAGACTTTCTACATCCGGAATTTCCACTTCCCGATGGGAAGCACGACATGCAGGGATATCTGAAGAAGCTATCCTATGAAGGCCTTGCTAATCGTCTCGAGCGGAAACCTGAAACTCATGAACTGGAGAGGCTCGATTACGAACTGGGAATAATCAGGGATATGGGCTTTCCGGGCTACTTCCTTGTCGTGTCGGAGTTAATGCGATGGGCGAGATCCAACAATATTCCCGTAGGGCCTGGAAGAGGTTCCACAGCCGGAAGTCTTGTTTCGTATGCCGTTGATATTACCGATATAAATCCCCTTGATTACGACCTGAGTTTCGAGCGTTTCCTCAATCCCGCTAGAAAGGAAATGCCCGATATTGATCTTGATGTATGCTGCGAACGCAGGGGAGAGATCATAGATCACATCATAGAATTGTACGGCAGGGAGAATGTCTGCCAGCTGATTACATTCAGCAGGATAAGAAACAGATCTGTAGTACGCGATATGGCAAGGGTCATGGGCATGAGTGTCGCGGAGGGGGATGCCCTGGCGAAGCTGGTCGCCTCGGCTCCGAATCCGGACGCACCTCTGCCGGAGCTGGTTAGCAGCGTGCCGGAACTTTCCCGGATGGTTAAAGAAGAAAAGAAAATCGAAAAACTATTCGATTACGGTTACACACTTGAAAATCTTGCAAGGCATTCCGGCGTACACGCCGCGGGAGTGATCATAGCTCCCGGTAATCTTCGGGAATTCGTTCCGCTGTATTCAGCCAAAGAAGGCATCACAACCCAGTACGAAAAGAAGAGCGCCGAGAAAGTAGGACTTCTGAAACTTGACCTTCTTGGTCTTCGAAACGTTACCATTATACACAGAGCGCAGAAAATGATCCGCAGGAAAGAATCCGGTCTGGAAGTGAAGGAACTTCCATTCAATGACCCGGAAACACTGGAACTCATCGGAAGGGGGGAAACCGCAGGGGTTTTCCAGCTGGAAAGTTCTGGTATGCGTGAAGCCTTGAGAAAAATTGATGTCAACAGTTTCGACGATGTTGTGGCTGCGGTTGCCATCTTCCGTCCCGGTTCTATGGACATGATAGATCTTTACGCAGATAATAAAAAAGGTATAAAATCGAGAGCCTCCGATTTCACTATTACTTATCCTCACCCGGACCTGGAGGAAGTTCTCTCTCCGACCTACGGTGTAATCATCTATCAGGAACAGGTTATGCGAATCGCGAACCTTCTGGCCGGTATGTCTATGGCAGAAGCTGATATTCTCAGACGGGCAATGTCAAGAAAAGATCCGGAAGTTATGGCACAGATGAGGGAGAAATTCACTTCAGGCGCTGTTAACAGAGGAGTAAACAAGAAAACCGCAAAAAAAATATTTGACCTCATTGAAAAATTCGCAGGTTACGGTTTCAATAAGTCCCATGCCGTCTGTTACGCAGCCCTTGCCTACTGGACCGCCTGGCTGAAGGTTCACCATCCTTCCGAATTCCTCGCGGCGTGTCTTACAAGCGAGATAGGAAAGATAGAAAAAATAACCCGGACAATTGATGAATGCAACAGAATAGGTGTTATTGTTAACTCTCCGTCAGTTAACGCGAGTTCCGTTTCGTTTGATGTTGACGAAAAAGGTAAGATCATCTACGCATTGGCAGCGATTAAAAATGTCGGTGAAGGCCCCTCCTCGGCAATAGTGGAAGAGAGGAAGGAAAGCGGAGAGTTCAAGAACATTTTTGATTTTTGTACCAGGCTTGGGAATGGAGCTGTAAACAAGAAAACACTGGAATCGCTAATTGGTGCTGGCGCAATGGATTGTTTTGGAGTAAACAGAGCTACACTTCTTGATTCGGTTGAGCATGCGCTTAATTATGGCGCTGCTGAAAGAAAGCATGCAGAAGCAGGGCAGATGTCACTGTTCCAGGGTGGAGCAGAAGAGAAAAGCAGTCATTTCGAAGGTGAACCTGTTATAAATGAAAAGCCGGAGCTTCAGTTTGAGGAACGCTGTTCGCTTGAAAAATCACTGCTGGGATTCTATATGACAGGACATCCACTTGAGAAATATTCCGATGAAATAGATAGTTTCGCGACTGATTCGGTAGAGAGAGCAAATGAGAGTAAAAGAAGTATCGTTACAACAGCTGGAATGATTATGCAGAGAAAGATAATCCCTACAAAACGAGGAGACATGGCTTTTATTCTTGTAGAGGGAAGAACTGGAACAGGAGAAGTGGTTGTGTTCAACGATGCTCTTCAGAAGTACAGTGATCTTCTCGAACCCGGAAGACTTGTTCTGATGGATGGAGAAGTCTCGCGAAGAAGAGGGGACAGTCGATTAAGCGTAAGAGCAGTATTTCAGATGGATGATGTCCGGACGAAGCTCAGGGCGGGTATAACCATACGTGTCGATGGGAATAATCCCAGAATGAAACTGCTGCAAAAGGCAGTAGGATATATGAAGGAAAGTAGCGGGAACGGCGAAGTATCTGTGGATATAAAACACAGATCCGGATGGAGAGTAAAGGGACTTTCCAGGTCCATCAAAGTATATCCTGACAATGCACTCATGGATAAGCTGAGGGAACTTCTCGGAAGAGAATCGGTAATTCTATCGAGGGGGAAGGGACCGCGAATATGATTGTAAGAGTTATTCTAATTGTCTGCTTTCTCCTGATTTCATCAGGTGAAGCCGTTTCGGGAGAGTTGATGAGGCTGGTAAGGGAGCCCACAGCTGGAATTGTCGCTCCCAGGACATACCATTTCTCCATGAACACTTTTCCCGATGACGGTCTGAGATTCTCTTTTACTACTGGCCTGTTTTCAAGATTTGCCGCTGGACTGGGTTACGGAGGATGGAATATTACCGGGCTTAACAGTCCGTCGTGGTTCGATCATGTTTACATTAAGGCAAGATTCCGTCTTATCGATGAAAGTGAATCTTTTCCAGGTACAGTACTCGGGTTCGACAACGAACCGGAGGCAGTCCGCTCCGGTGGCACCTACAGAAGAAAAGCAAGATATCTGTATCTGGTTTTCAGCAAGAATTTTCTATCATTCGGCGGAGATATGGCATTTCATTTCGGTATGAGCGCAAATGTAAGAAGACTTGTTCATGCCGGCATGTGGACCGGTATTGACAAAGCTCTTCCGGGGGGATTCGGACTGGCCCTGGAGTACGATTTTGCTACGGACGAAGCTGACTCTGTCCGTTTTGATAACAACGGCGGTTTTATGAGCGGTGAGATATACTGGGAAAGTTTCGGTCAGGTAAGAATATCACTGCAGTTCGTTGATATATTTGAAACAGGCGGAGAAAGTTACAGGGCTCTCGGGATTGATTTCCTTGGACTTCTTTAAACCTTCCTGACTTAATTTGAACGGAGACTGAAATGGATTTTGATAAGCTAAGAAAGAAATATGCTGGTATTATTGTTAACACCGCGATCAATCTTAAGGAGGGAAAACCCCTTCTTATAAGAACCGAAGTCGGGCAGCGACAGTTTGCGAAGGCTCTTTCGGAAGCTGCATATAAAAGGGGAGCTTCTCTCGTATCCGTAGAATTCTCCGATACGGAGCTTGGCAGGCTCAGAATTGATAAGGCACTTGAGGATGATTATCTTGATTTCTTACCGTCCTACCTTGAGAATATGTACGACTGTTACCTTAACGAAGGCTGGAGCAGCATATCTCTCAGGGGACCGGAATTCCCGGATATTATGGAGGGAGCGGATTCTGCAAGAGTAGGAATAGTCAACAAGGCGATTTCAAAGGCCAGGCGCAAGTTCCTGCAGGGTATTTCAGCTAACAGGATCGCCTGGAACGTTTGTCTTTATCCTACCGAAGCCTGGGCTACCAAGGTGCTGGGGAGTAGTGAGAACTGGGAAGAAAGAATATGGGAAGTGCTTATTCCGATTCTACGGATGAACAGTGATGATCCGGCTGAAGCCTGGCTTGAGCATGACGCTGAACTCAAGCGAAGAAGCGCATATATGAACAGGGCCGGGTACGATAAAATTCATTTCACAGGACCGGATACTGACCTTTACGTAGGAATGGCCCCGAACAGGGTTTTCACTGGAGGCAGATGCGTAAATAAAAATGGTGTGGTCTTCTTCCCTAACATCCCCACAGAAGAAATATTCAGTACACCCGATCATACAAGAACCGAAGGTACCGTGAAGGCTACCCGTCCCGTGGAAGTATTTGGAACTCAGGTCAGCGGGGCCTGGTTCAGGTTCAGTGGTGGACGTGTTGTGGAATTCGGTGCCGATACCAACAAGGGAATACTGGAGCAGTACCTGAATTTTGACGATGGCGCCTCCGCTCTTGGAGAGGTTGCTCTGGTGGATACCAATTCGCCAATATACAGGAGTGGAAAGATATTCTACAGCATTCTCTTCGATGAGAACGCCGCATGCCATATAGCGCTTGGAAACGGCTATGCCGACTGTATCGTAAAAGGCACTGAAATGACCGATGATGAGCTTTCAGCGACCAGGTGCAATTCATCACTTGTTCATACGGATTTCATGATCGGTTCGGAAGAAGTTTCGGTTTTCGGTATCGGAGAAGACGGTTCCGAGGAGAAGATAATTGACAAGGGTGTTTTTGTAATTTAGGAGTGTACTATGCTTGATAAAAAACTGCTGGATATTCTCGCCTGTCCGAAATGTAAGGGAGATCTGGAATACAGAACCGAGCCGGAGGAGGTGCTCATCTGCCATTCCTGCAATCTCGCCTACGAGGTCAGGGATGATATTCCCATAATGCTGGTGGACGAAGCAAAACCCTTCGAAAAGGAATGACAGAAGAATAGGGGTCAAATCTTTACTCTTGACAATAGGGGTCAATGACAATAGGGGTCAAATCTTTACTCTTGACAAATAGTACCATTTTACGAATATTGAAACATGGTTAGATCTTTAAGAATCCAGTATCCGGGTGCCTATTATCATGTCACCTGCCGTGGGAACGAAAGAAAGCTGATATTTGCAGATGCACAGGATCAAAAGGCTCTTCTTGAAAAACTTTCGCTCTCCCTGGAGATCTATAATGTATCTCTTCTGACATATGTATGTATGCCGAACCATTTCCATTTACTGGTAACCACTCCGGATGGAAACCTGTCTGAATTTATGCGTCATTTTAATATTTCCTATACCTCTTCTTTCAATAGAAGACATGACCGGGTGGGGCATCTTTATCAGGGAAGATACAAGGCTTTTCTGATCGATTCTGATAATTATCTTCTATCTGTATCCCGATACATTCATTTGAATCCGATTCGGATTAAAGCTTATGCTGAAAAATCAATCGATGAAAAACGTGGAATACTCCTCAATTACGAAGCCAGTAGTTTCTCGGGATATTTATCGGTGCTGAAAAGAAGGGATTTTGTAAATTACAGCAATGTTCTGGACTATATTGGTGGAGATAACCGCAAGGGCAGGCAGGAGTACCAAAAATTCGTAGAATCGGGTATTGATCAGGATACAGAAAATCCACTGGAATCAGGTAAAGGGATTGGGATTGTTGGAGGAGCTGACTTCGTTCAATCGATTAAAGAAAGATTTCTGAATATGAAAGCATCCGAAAGGGAGCAACCCGCCCTGAAGGAATTAAGAAAAGAACTCAAGCCAGAAGAGTTGATCAATCGTTTTACAAAACTGATCAATAAGAGCAGGGATGATATATGCCAGCGTGGGAAAAGATCTTTGGAAAGATCGATGCTGATGGAATTGCTGTACCGTTTCTGTCGGATAACCCAACCTGAAATCGGGAGGCTGCTGGGAGGGATTGACTATAGTTCAGTTAGTCAGGCCAGGAAGAGATTGCATATCAAGCTGGAGAATGAACCACAATTGAAAAAAAGATTTGAAAAATTAAGTGATCAGTTGATTCAAATGTCAAGAGGAAAGATTTGACCCCATTGCTGCGGTTCTCATCCTGGTAGAGGCAGCAGCATTTTTGAAGAAGTTACCGCTCCAGAAGAACTATCCTTCCTGATGAAATAACTGATTCGTTGTTATTGGCCACTGCGAAGTAGACTCCGGGATTACAGCCATCCGTGTTCCACAGAAAAGAGTTTAATTGCTGATTCTGCGATGCAATTTTTAGTATAAGCCTTCCCAGAATATCATAGATGGCGATTTCAGATGGAACAGAGTCGCCGTTCATCTCTATTCTGACTGTAGCTCCGGCTGGATTAGGAGAAATGTACATCGTCTTTTCCGCAGCAGTTGAAGAATTTCCATTTCTTTCACTAACACCTGTAGATGGATGCCATTCATAACAGCCGATATCATATACGCCATTGTATGGTCTCGCGAAATAATCAAGATCATCCAATAAACCCGTATCAATACCTGTATCAACACCCGATGAATATTGATCTAAGTGAAAATCGCCATCTTGTCCCCATGGTGGTATGAAAACAAATTCAGGATCCCCATACGTATTATCTGATCCAAGGTTCCCAATATTCAAACTATCATAATCCTGTCCATTCGCTGTAATCTGAATACTTTCATCAATTACATAGAATATATTATTGTTTGCGATAATATTAGCTATTGGCTGGCAATAAACTCTCTTATTACCACAAAATATATTATTCCTCATAGTCAATGTAATTGGTGTAGTAGGACAATCATATTGAATGGTTGCTAAATAATGGGAAGGTCTTTCAGGCGAATCCCAGAAAGTACAGTTAGTAACTTTAAAGTAGGCATTAACATCATATGTATCGATAACCAAAGCACACCAGGGAGTAGAAAGATTGTTATTATCACCTATCCCATAAACCAGAGTATTTTCAACAATACTACTGTCTCCCCATAGTTTAATTCCATCGGCATAACAATTTGAAACAATGCAATGATGAATATGAGTTCTTCTCGATTTAGAATCCAATCCATCACCATTAGTATGTTCAACAAATGTATATCTTATTTCAATCGGTCCTTCAGATTCTTCAAAGCCAACACCATCAGGTCTATCCCATATAGAAAGAGTATCTTCTCCCTGGTAAAAATGACCGGCATAACCCAGATAGCAACTGTCAATCTGAACATTTACCCAGCCATCACCAATAGCTGCTGGCCCGCCGATACATGTATAAGCTGTATGATGAATATTGCATCTGTTAATAATTATGTTTTCCGCATCACCACCCAGATCAATCCCCATCATTTCAGTTCTGTGAATTTCCAAGTCTTCCAATAGTATATTATTGATAAAGGAATTGCCTTGAAAACCTCCTCTGGAACCTCCTGTATATGGAGTATCTATTAAACTCGTCAATTCCAGATTTATTATCTCTACAAACGATGTGGAATCCTCTAATTGGATACATGAAAACAATGATCCTGCTCCAAGCATTTTAGGTTTAGTTACACCTTGCCCTATTATGACTGTTGGAGATCCACTTGATCCGGAGGGAGGGGTGATCATATCTACGTAAAACAAATTCATAATGTAATCACCAGACAATACTATTAAACTGTCTCCTCCTGAGATATGCTTTGAACCGTATCCAGGTGTAGCCCATGGATAATTAATTGAGCCATCATTTGAATTATTGCCAGTCGTTGAAACGTAGTAGGTTGATGCAAATAATATACTGATATTTAGTATAACTAATACAAAAGCAGTAATCTTCATTATATTCCCCTTTTCTATTTTTAACTTCAAGCCTTAAAACACTTTTTATATCCGATAGTAAAACATAAGGAAACTGGATTTCTCGTAATATCAGAATCAGCGCCAAATATGACTTCTCAGTTCCCGTTTTCTCAGTTTTTCATTTGAACAAAAATACCACCGGAACTATTACCGGTCAACATTTATTCCTAGTCCTTCACCTCCTTTCTATAGAAGTCCGGATAGCCTAATTCAATTTCAGAAATCAGGGAATTTTAACTGTCGGTGATAGTATTATTCAGTGAGGTAATACGGCAGACAATATGGCTTGACGTTGATCAGTATCTACTACCCGGGCGCGGGAGTAGGTCTATGATGCCGGGTACAAATCAGTCAACAACAATATGACTGTTGAATTTTTCTCTGTGAAGAGCCCATCTGTCGGCGTCCCATTTCAGAGCCGGGGAGAGGCAGTCCACGGCGGCAATTCCCATATCGATTGTATGATGGGTATTGTCATGCACGAACAGTCCCTGTCTTCCAAGAGATACCATTCGGCTGAAGGTTCTCAGATGCCGTTCGATGATGTCGAGATGACTTGAAAAGCTTTGGTCATAAACCGGGTATACATTCTTCTTCCTGCGAACGGTAAAATCCTTCACTTCCGGTACGGGAAGATCTGTTTTCTTCAGGTCATCAAGGACCATCCTGAGAATTTCTTCATTGCTCAGTTCCCATAATTCATCTTCATCGCCGCAGGGTATCTCAAAACATAGGCCGGTGCGATCAGAGGGAGTATTCGCCAGGCTGTAGTTCTTTGGTTCGGAAAGCCTTGAAAAACATGTTTCAGGACCTGGGAAGTAGTGCGCGTCAAACGGTGTGTATTGCGAAATGGGCAGTTGCAGTATGCAGAAGATCATGGATCTGAAGGACAGTTTTTTCGCTGCGTCGGAAACCAGGCGGGGTACCGCAGGATCAAGCAGTCCCGCAAATTCGGTAACGGGAATGGTTGAGAAGATAAAATCCGTGTTTATCTTTCTACCATCGGAAATAACAACAGTCCCCATCTGTTCTTCTGCAGGGGGAATAATTGAGACAACTTCTGCGTTGAATATGATATTTGCTCCAAGTTTCTCTACGGTCGCGGCCGTTACCTGAGCTATCTGACCGAAACCCTGCCTGGGATAGTAGAAGATGCCTGTCTTTCGCGAAGATCCCGAGATGGAAGAGAGCGCTTTTCCAATCATCTTTCCGATACTTCCGGACGCGATCCGCTTTCTGGCCTGTACGGGAGAAAGTTTTGAGGGGGGAAGCCCCCAGAGTTTTCTTGCATAGGGGAAATAGAATCTGCTGCTGATGGTTTTCCCAAGCCCGGAGAGGAGGGTATCTTCAAATGAAATACCTTCTTTTTTACGCCTGAAAGAGGATACCAGAGAATCGAGCATTACACCGGATGAAAAAGAAAAGGGAAGATTGAACAGGAGATTGACGGGATTCAATGGAAAGGCGATGAACCTTCCTTCGAGCCATATTCTCCCGTTGCGGGGTCTTTCTAGAAGATCGCTCCCGAGCATCTTGCGAATTTTATTCAACAGCCGGGGATCAGCTGCGGGATGGAGTCTGTGACTTCCGTAGTCAAAGATCATTCCTTTGTACTGAAAACTCGCCGTGATCCCCCCGGGGCAGTTTTCTTTCTCGATAACCGTTATCTCAAGATCATTGAATTTCTCCAGAAGCGAAAGAGCTGTCCACAATCCCGCCGGGCCTGCTCCGAGAACAGCAATTTTATATTTCACAGGCGTGCAACTCCCGGATTGATGTAGGATTTGTAATTCGTGGTGGAGATGTACATTTCATGCCACATCATGTAATTCAGTATCCCCCAGAGGGCTCTGCCATGGTCCATTTCCCCCCTGTCGTGCTGTTGCCAGAGTTTCTCAACTCCCATTGCATTGAAAAGCCCGGTAGAGGAAAGTCTGGAAGGACAGAGATAGTCCAGAGCTATATCTTTCAGTTCTTTCCGCAGCCACCTGGAATAGGGCATCTCCAGGCCGACTTTTTTCTTTTTGATGATGGAGGCGGGAAGAAGATCCTTCATGGAATTTCTCAGCAGATATTTCCTGTTCATTCCAGGAAACTTGTACTTGACAGGTACGCTGGAGAGAAAACGGAACAGTTCCACATCGGTGAAGGGAACTCTTGCCTCTATGGAGTGGGCCATTGTCATTCTGTCGTTCTTTACCATAAGATCATGGGGAAGGTGACAGGAAGCATCGATACAAAGCAGTCTGTTCAGGTCGGATTCAGCATTACAACCAGTATATATATCCCTGAAGAACTGTGAAGAGTCCGGGAATTCATCGAAACGATCAGGATTGCTCAGCACTTTCCGCTTGGCATCAGCCGATAGAACAACCCGCCAGAAATAGTGTGAGCCTGGAGTATCCAGTTCGGTACCCTCTGTGAATCTTTTCGCCTTGAATTCAAAACTCAGTTTCCTGTGGGATACGGGAAGTCTTTCAGCCAGATATCTGATAACTTTCTGCCTTATGAAACGCGGCACGGTTTTTCTATAGAGTTTCCTGGCTTTGCAGGCAGCATGGGTATCGTAACCTGAATATACCTCGTCGCCTCCCTCACCGGACAGAAGCACCGTGACAAGGTCCGAAGCTTTTTCCGCCAGAAGCCATGTGGGGATAGCTGAACCGTCTCCGTAAGGTTCGTCTATGTGGGCAAGGTACCGGGGAAGGAGATCAGCAACTTTTTCGGGTGTTACTTCTATTCTGTGATGTTTTGTACCAACAACTTTCGCCACGATCTCCGCATAATCCGATTCATCAAAGCTGCTGTCTTCAAAGCCCAGGGAGAAAGTATGAAAGTCACTGCTTCCCTTTGCACGGGCCATCAGGGCTGTAAGGGCGCTGGAATCCATTCCTCCCGAAAGCATCACACCTACCGGAACATCTGAGATAAGGGTACGCTCTACAGCCTTCTGAAGCAGTTCTCTGCTGTGGGCGCAGGCAAATTCGGAGGATATCGATTCGTCCTCTGTGTAATTAAAGTCGAAAAACCGCCACTCGGACCTTACTTTCGTTTCCCAGTCAATCCACATGGCTCTACCGGGCAGCAGTTCGTAAATGTTCTCGAACGGAGTTAGAGAACCGGGCACATAATCGAAGGAAAGGAAATGATGCAGGGCCTGCAGAGAAGGCTCCCTTTCCACTCCGTTTACTTCAAGAAGCGCCTTTATCTCGGAAGCGAACCAGAAACCTTCTTTTGTTGTGGTGTAAAACAGGGGTTTTATTCCGAAGGGATCCCTGGCAAGAAGGAGTTTCCTCTTCCTTCCGTCCCACAGGGCAATTGAATACATGCCATTCAGAACATCAAGAAAACAATCTCCCATTGTTTCGTAAAGGTGTATAAGAACCTCTGTATCAGTTCTGGATCGGAAAATGTGCCCTTCAGCGTCGAGATTGTATTGTTTTCGGAGTTCCAGGAAGTTGTATACCTCGCCGTTATAGACAATCCAGATGCTTTCATCCTCATTGCTCATGGGCTGATGACCTGATCTGCTCAGATCTATGATGCTCAACCTTCGATGAACGAGTCCGCAGGGACCTTGAATCATCTGTCCTTTGTCATCCGGTCCCCTGTGAGCCAGAACGGTTCCCATTCTTGAAAGGAGCTCAGCATTATGGAACATCTGGGAATTGAAGAGCAATCCCCCTGCAAAGCCACACATATATCAGTCTTTTTTTTCGTGAATGAATTCAGCTCTGAAGCTGCGCTTTGAAAGAGCTTCAGCAACCATTCCAACAAGCAGGATCTGCAGAGACGCGAGAAGGAAAGTTACTGCTGTGGATGAGACAACCGGGAGAACCAGCAGGCTCGCCCCTGTATCGCGGGAAATGCCGATAGTCATAATAACATCATGAATAAGCTTCAGGAAGCCAACTGAAAAACAGAAAATCGATACTGGAATAAACACTCTGAGAGGTCTGAAAAGAACTGATAAGCGCAGAACAAGCATAACGAACGAAAAAAAATCTGCCGGGACGATCTTGGATTTGCCTTCACGTTGATGATAATTGATCGGTACATACTCCACTATGAAATTATCACACATTGAAGCAACTGTAATTGTCGAAGTGAATGAGAAGCCGTTCGGGTATATGTTGTAATAGCGGAGAGCCAGATCTTTTCGAAACACCCTCAGCCCGGAGTTCAAGTCCGGGATAGGTCTTTTGACGATGTACTGGGCCAGACGGCGAACAACCCACTTGAATGGTTTTCGGGTAAGCGGCACATTTACCTTATCACCGGTTCTCGCGCCGACAACCATATCCGCATCGGTTTTCTCCATGCGATTCAGAAGTTCGGGTATCATATCAATCGGGTATGTACTGTCAGCATCGGTTATTACAATGGTATCGTAGCTGGCGTTCCTGATACCCGTTTTAAGCGAAGCACCATATCCCAGATTGTTCTGATGCCTAAGAACCTTCGCGCCGGTCTTTCCCGCCAGTTCGGCTGTTTCATCGGTGGAACCGTCATCGATCAGGAGTATCTCTCCTGATAAATCCGAACTGCCGAGTATTCGCTGAATACCGAGAATCGTCTGTTTTACAGATTGAGCCTCGTTAAAGGCGGGAACGATTACACTGATTTTTAACATCCTTCTCCAGACTGTTTGATTTACAGTACAAAAACATAATCACCCGTAAGGATTCATAACAGCCCTCTGGACATTGCCACCGGATTGTGTCAATTTACCCCTGGCAATCATCATCTCTCTTTTGAGTGATTGCTTTTTGGTTTATTTATATTACTCAATTGAATTGAGATGATGACCGTATTGACAAAAAATACAAATGAGATCATAGAAATATACGTGAACAAACACCCGCTGAATAGATAGTATGCATTCAAACTCGAACAGCAGCAGAAGAAAAATCGTAATGCATGTCTTTTCTGCCCTTGCAGGAATGGCAATTCTTATCCTCATTGCCTCAAAAACGGGATTTGAGCATTTCGTGCAGAACCTTCAGGAAGTCAAGCCGATAGTGCTTATTCCTCTCGTCATAGTTTATTCAATATCATGGCTGCTTCGCGGCATCCGTTTCAGAATGATACTCTCCCTGCTGAAAGTTAAAACAGGTTTATTCGAAGCTCTTGGAATTGAGCTGGTGGCTGATATGGCGAATATGATTATTCCCGCAAAACTCGGAGATTCTATAAAAGTCATTTACTTGCACAAAAAGAAAATGCTGAACTACACTTCAGGAACCTTCGCGGCTTTCCTGGTAAGAGCCATGGATCTTGCGGCCGTGATACTCCTGACTCTGTTCAGTGTTATTTTTGTCTCCGGATCAATCGCAGCGAACTATCTCTCCTATATCGTTACGATGTCAGTCCTGATGCTTCTTCTCGCTCTTACCGGCTGGCTGTTTGTTTTCCATCCTTCCATCTTCCGGAAAATGCTGATAGGACCGCTGAAAAAACTAAGGAGCTCCGTCACCGAGCTTGCCGAGCAGATGAGGAAAAACCCGGAACGACTCTTCACGGTTCTGCTCGTATCGATGCTGGTCTGGATATTTGATATTCTCACCCTCTTCATCTTCCTTCTTGTTTTCGGGGTAAAGCTCTCCTTCGCCGGGACTTCGTTCGTTATGCTGCTATCAACTGTAACGAAGATCCTTCCATTAACACCAAATGGTCTGGGAATCTACGAAGGGATGATGGTTATGCTTCTCACCGGATTCGGTGTCTCGGAAAGCACCGCATTTACTATAGCCGTACTTGACCATGGCTTTATGAATGTGTATTCACTCCTGCTGTCGGTGATGGCCCTTCATTACCTGGGGCTGGGTTTCAGGAGCACAAAAGAGCTGCTTGACACGAAGCAGAACCGAAACAGGGAATTAAGTGATTAAGCGCCATATATTTTTAATATTACTCGTTCTCATGTTTTATCCGCTCTTTGTAACTACTATTATACCTGACGTTCTCAGGACCCCTTTCGATACGGAAACCATCGGTCGTTTCATTATTCCGTTCCAGTTTCAAGGGAATGACAACATTCCATGGGCAGTTACCGAATCGGTACAGTGGGATATATTCAGACCGATCTACTGCCTTTCCATCCTGTCTGATTATGTACTCTGGGATACTGACGCGCGAATGTATCATGTGACAGACCTCCTCCTTTCATGGGTGTGCTATTGCCTGGCATTTTTCCTGCTGAAACGACAATTCGGCTTTCTCACCGCCGCCATCGCTGTCTGCCTTTGGACAGTTCATCCTTCGCAATGCATGTCTCTGTTAAAGATATATGGAAGAAACGATCGCCTGGTTACACTGTTTACCATTGCGGCGCTCTTCACTTACGATATGTCTTTCATAAAAAATGAACACCGGAAACTTCTTTTCACACTTACCCTGCTTTTTGTAATTCTGTCTACACTCTCAAAAGACACGGGTATCTTTTACTGTCTGCTTCTTCCTGCCTGGAGTATCCTGGTAAAAAAACGCTCAATAAAGGAAACAGTCAAATCCGATCGTATGCTATGGTCAGGTCTTCTCTTCCTGATTGTTATGTTTGTCGTGTTGCGGAGCATTGCTGACTTCAGTATTGCCATAGACTCTGACGGGCTCAATTTAGGATTGAATTATTTCCGACTTCAGTCCATACTGATCCAGATGGGTTTCCCTCTGCCGCCAGTCTGGAATCTCAATCCGTTCGCGGTTTGTGCAATTACTGCTCTTGCAGTCATTACAGCCGTTTTCTCCAGAAAATGTCCAGGGGCAATAAGATTTGGAGCGTTCTCATTCAGTATTTTCATTTTTCCGTTTCCTTTTTTCTGGATTCAGGACTCATTTCTATGGGGTTTCTGGTTGTGGATCTCACTCGCTATGGCCGGAAGCGCAGTTTACCTATTTGATAAGTACGTAAAGAATCGGAATATAGTATTCAAGCTGTTAACATTCAGCGTTCTTATTATCGTTCTTTCTATTTCGGCGGTCTGGTCGATCAGAGTGACCAGGCGGATCTCAGCACCGATGATAGAAATGCATGAAATAGCGATGTATGCGGTGTCCTCCGAAGAGGGTCCCGTTTACTCCGAAGAAAACATCTTTTCCCGGTTTCCGGGATGGGCACATCGGATGAATCATGGTCCCGTCGAGGAACGCATGAAGTTCAGCTTATACATAGTTCATATGATTCGTGTGGAAACCGGAATTTTTGCTTCAACGATGAATTCCCCATTCATCAGGGAAAATTGGTAAAGACGGTTACATTTCTGAATTACATGTAGTCCCTGAAATCAGAATTGTATATGAACATCTCAAACCAGATCATGAAGTTCAGTATGCACCAGAGAGTTCTGCCGTTATCACGCTTTCTGGCAAGATGATCCGTCCATAAACCTCGTACATGTTCGCAATTCAATATTTCTGTTCGCTCAATTCTTTCCCGCGTGAAATAATCACGCCCGAGCTGAGCTAATGAATCTTCGAACCAGATAGAATAAGGAAGTTCTATGCCGAAGTTCTGCCTTCGATGGATTACCGGCGGCAGCACTCTTTTCATAGCCCTTTTCTCAATGTATCGTCTTGTCAGTCCTCTGATCTTGTACTTCGAGGGAATCGTGGTGAAGAATTCAACTGCTTTTCTGTCCATGAATGGAAATCTTGCTTCCACCGAATTGGCCATAAACATCCTGTCGTTCTTCTGCATAAGGTCTCCTATGAAGAAATATTTCATGTCGATCTGCGATAGTCTGTCCAGCTCATCTCTATAATCAAGTGAGTTGAACAGTTCCGAGAAGAACGTGTCAGTGTGAGGAAAGTTCTCTGCCGAGTTCATCAGATCAAGCTTCTCTGATCTGTCAAGAACATGTCTGTAGTAAAGATGAGCTTCCGGGGCTGGAAGCTCGGCTCCTCTTGTGAACCGTTTCGCGAGAAATTCAAGACTCAGTTTGTTGAACGATACAGGCAGCATACCCGCCAGTTTCAGATTTACCGTACGTATGAACGATGGAACAAATTTTCTGTACAAACGCGAGATGTGATTGGCCATATGTGTTTCGTACGCGTTTGAAATCTCATCACCGCCCTCACCGGAGAGAAGCACCTTCACATATTTCCGGGCTTCCGCGGATAGAAGCAGGAAAGGTATTGCGGAACCGTCACCGATTGGCTCATCCATGTATGCCATCTGCCGAACAAGGTTCTTCTTCACATCATCGGGATTAACCGGTATTTCGTGGTGAATAGTGCCGGCATACTTCGCCATAGCCCTTTGATAGGAAGACTCATCAAAACTCTTCTCGTTTATTTTAAGAGAGAAGGAATGAAGTTCGTTACCCTTGCCCAATTCGCGGGAAAGACCAAGGATGGAACTGCTGTCCAGCCCTCCCGAAAGAGTGGTTCCTACAGGCGCATCGGAGATAAGATTCCTGTCGACTGCTCCCAGTATTGCCCGATAGAATCCCTCTTCCGCTTCTTCCATTGTCATTTCGTAGTCCGGGTTGAATCCTATAGTGTAGTACTCTCTGGGGGATGGATCAGACGGATTATCAAGGTCAAGTTCAATAAGATGTGATCCGTCAAGCTCATTTACTCCCTGGAAGGCTGTCAGTGTTCCCGGAATGTAGGCCAGAGAGAAGTAATGGAAAATTGCCTCCTCATTCACGCGTGGTTGGAATTCAGGGATCTGCATGAATGATTTGATCTCGGATGAGAAGTATAGCCTGTTGTTCATTGTTAGCCAGAACAACGGCCGTGTTCCATAAAAATCCCTGACTATGAAGGCTTTTTTTCTGATTCTGTCGTACAAGGTGAACGCAAACATTCCTGAAAGGTGGTCAAGACACTCTATTCCAAGTTCTTCGTAAAGATGCAGCAGCACTTCTGTATCAGAAGAGGTTCTGAAAATGTACTTCTCATCCAACCGGAACTGCTCGCGAAGCAATCTGAAATTAGTGATCTCACCGTTGTATGCAAGCCAGACACTGCCGGATTCGTTACGCATTGGAAGATTTGCCTGTGGAGACAGGTCAATAATGCTTAATCTTGTGTTTCCCAGGAAACAATTCTCGTCATGGATAAACCCCTGATCGTCCGGCCCGCGATGGCGGAGAATGGAGGTCATTTTTTTGCCTGATTCAATATCGGTTTCAGTCAGTCTTGAATTCAGACAGATTATTCCGGCGATTCCACACATGAAAAAACTCCCTGGTTGAACTGTTCCTGAAGGTAATCAATCTCAGGTATATTATCCACCCTGAGTATCTGCGCGTCGGTTTCAAAGAGTGAAGATTCCTCCGAAGTTTGCCATCACTGTTTAAAATCCTGTATTGTATGATTAAGAAGTACTGTTCGAGAAAAAGACAGGTATTGAAATCGGAAGAATTTGTATTGAACATTCAATGAGAATATCAATGATAATTATCGTTTTACCGTTAACGAGTACTATTTCTCTATCATCTGTTACTTCTGAGTCAACGCCGGTACTTCGTAATACTATCATATTCGGAGATACACGCGCCATCACCGGATTATTCTCAAGCATCACCAACCGGTTTATAGGATAGCGTTCATGTCATCGATACCCCTTCGCGGAGCAATGGTAGGCCGGGAACATCAGCTGTCCCGGGCAGTTAGTTTTATCTCCAGCCTGGAGATTGAAAATTGCAACGGGATTCTGTTTTTCTGGGCTCCGCCGGGTATTGGCAAGACCAGGCTTGTTACTGAAGTAAAAAAAGCAATCCCTCAGCGGGAGTTTGTTTTAATAGAGGGTGATTCTGACGCTGGCTCCGCCCCCTTTCCGGATTTTCTCGAAAACTGGTTCAACCTTAATCCGGTAGTTCTGCCGGAAGACAATCTTGATGCATTCAGCAGAATCTGGGAAGGGCTCCTGATGAATCTGGAAATGAGATCGCTGAAGGATATACGGATGGAGCTGGAAGAATCCAGACCATACTTCGAATACCTTCTGGGACTTAGCCTGGATGATGATTCGATTGCGTTCAGATTGGAACCCTCCCAGAGAGCTGAGAAAATCAGCCTCGCTCTGGTGACCTTTTTCGACGCTCTTGCTATACTTGATCCTATAGTTTTAGTGCTGGAAAACGTGCAATGGTTTTCCATGGAGGATATACTCACATGCAAAAGGATTATTGAAAGAACTCCCGGCTTCCCCAGAGCGTTTATCGTAACCGGAAGACCTGATGAAGACGGAGCAAAGCCTGACTTTCCGGATATAGCTTCTTACGTTAAAACTGATACGATTTTTCTTGATGGACTGCCTGAGCGCAGCATAGAATCCTTCGTTGAGGAACTCGGAGCCGGGTCACCGGAAAAACAACTGGTTGAATTTCTCTGGGACAGGGCCGGCGGAGTTCCTCTCTTCCTCGAGCAGGCGATTGATTATCTAAGCGAAACTGGTTCGATTGAAATCAATGGCAGTGAATTACTTCTAAAGATTCCCGTCGCGGAAACACCTGTTTCAATCAGGGATATGTTCATCTCCCGCATGCTTTTCATGCCTGACTCGGTAAGAAAAGCGGCAATAGCTGCATCAGTTCTTGGAAGCAGTTTCAGAAAGTCCGATATAGCTGCAATGCTTGAGACAGAATCTGTGGATTCCGATTTGATGACAGGCGCAGAGAAGCGCATTTTTATTCTTGATGGATACTCCTGCTCCTTCTCGCATATTCTTTTCCGTGACTGGATAAGCGAGTTGTCACCAATTGAAGAACTCAGGGAGCTTCACCTGAGAGCCGCCCGCATTCTTGAGAAGGAATCCGATTTGTATCCTTCGCCTTCCAGAATGGAGAAAATATCCGACCACTACCTGTTCGGAGGGGAGAATAAGAAAGCCGCTTTTTTCATTGAACAATCGGCAGCCGCGTACACGGTCAATTTCGAAAATAGGGCTGCTTCAAGGCTGTACAGGAAATTGATACCGATGCTTGATGAACCGGAAAAAACCCGTGCGGAGCTGCAGCTGTCCGATGTGTACAAAAACGAAGGGCTTCTCAACGAGGGAATAGAACTGTTATCCGGCACTCTTGAGCGGATACGCGACCTTCAATCCATCGACACTCATCTCGAAGCGTTGATAAAACTCAGGCTTGGAGCGTATCTGGGCTCATCCGGGAAGCTGAAAATGGCAGAGGAGATGCTCCGGGACTGCCTGAAGGTTTTCGAAGAGTATAACGATATTGAGAACCAGGCTATTGTTATACGGCAGCTGGGTTCGACTGTGCGTTCTTCGGGAAGAATCGCTGAATCTGTACATCTTGTTGAGAGATCGATTGAAGTAGCCAGGGAATCGGGCAATCCCATGCTCATATGCGCGTCTCTTTACTGGTCCGCTATAACATACAGGCAGATAGGTGATTACAAGAAGATGAAAAAATGTACCGAGGAGCAGGTGAGAATTGCGGAAAAAACCGGTATCATCAAGAGCATCATTGGTGGATACGATAACCTTATGCGGATACATATTTACAATAGAGATTATGATGCCGCTGAGAAGGCATACGATAAGCTTATAGGTTTGGCGGAGAAAACCGCGAACTGGGCTGCTCTCAGTACGGCCACCAGCAAGCTGGGAATTATTCACCTTCGCACAGGCAAATGGAAAATCGCTACGGAATGCTTCAGAAAGTGTGTAAGCCTTTCGGAAAAAACGGGCAATCTCAGAGCGAAATGCGCTGCCCTCGGGAATCTCGCTCATGCATCAATTGAGGTGGAAGACTTCGGAGCAGCCCTGAAATACTCAACGGAACTCATCGATACAGCGTCCGCAATAGGTTTCAAGAGCGGGCTCATGTCCGGTTATGCAAGAATGGGGTACATTTTTTCCCTCCGCGGGGATTATGAATCTGCTCTTGATTGTATGCAAACTCAGATCGAACATGCAGAATCACTGCGGGATATCCGGAATCTCTCCGACGGCTGGGAAGCAATTGCCGATATTCAGTTCAAGCTGAATGAAATACCGGACTCTATCGCAAGTATTGAAAGGGCGATGAAGTATTCACTGAAAGCCGACGACATGCTTCTATACTCAAGCCAGCTGGCTTACAGGGGCAGAATTCTCTTCATGAGCGGCAGTAAGAAGGAAGCGGAGGGATACCTGGAGAAAGCGCTTTCTCTCACAGAGGGAAGGGAGGGGCGGGGAAAACGGGTTTTTCGCTGCAGGTTATATCTAAAGGCAATCAAAGTTGAAACACATCCGGGTCTTTCCGATGAGATACTGGAGATGGTGAACAAGGCTCCCGATGCTGAACTTAAGGGAGAAGCTTACTATTGCCACTGGAAACTTACCGGGAACAGTAAATCCGCCGGGAAAGCTGTTCATCTGCTTACAGAATCAACCGGTTCCCGTCCCCATCCGGTTCTCCAGAGACTTCTTGATGAACTGGTGAAAAACGCAGGTTGATGATTGACAAGACTCGTATGGTTACCCATCTTTACTTAACTTATTTGAAAGGGGATTCTAATGGAAAAGAAACGCAAATTCATACTCATCATCGCGGTAGTGGGAATGATAGGCACATTCCTTCCCTGGGCCAGCGCTTTTGGGTTTACTTTAAGCGGTACTGAAGACGGAGGATGGCTCACTCTTGCCCTGTTTGCGATAGGCGGTGCAATTGCCTTCTTCAACGGAGAGAAGACGGAAGCACTCCAGAAGAAGATAATGACCGCAGTATGGATACCTGCCGTAATAGCAGCCGTGATTGCTCTGCTTAAGATTTTAAGAAGCAGACCTGCAGGTGTGAACAACGGCATAGGCCTCTGGCTCGTATTTCTTGCCGGTCTCGCGCAGGTATTTGTAGCATTATTCTTCAAGGGTGAAGGCGGCTGGGATCTGCCCAAATCGGTAGCTGACGTTAAGGCAGCAGCCAATATTCCGTCCGTTGGAAAACCGGAAGCAGCCCCTGCAACCCCTGCAGCGCCAGCGGCACCTGCAGCTCCAGTCGAACCTGCTCCCCAGGCCGCTCCAAAGGCTCCACCCGCAGAGGAAAAAGAAGATAAGGAGTAACTCCTTATTTATCAACCATAACGGTTGAGGACTCTCTGTTTGTAAATTTAAGTGCCCCTGCCTCGGCGGGGGCACACTTGCAAATATGCACCGGAGACTCGGTATCAAGATGTACGTCCCAAGTGAAACCGGATCCTTGAATTATTACCCAACCTCTATTTCAGGAATATAGTCCTTCCATGGAACCGATATTCGCGGATGTAATTGCTCGCATAAAAGTTCCGGAGGTGGCGTCGGAAACCACGGATTTGGATTGACTCAGCCAATATGAAACAGTATGAATGCAGCCAGGAATGAATCATGGCTGTAACATTGAACCAGTACGTTTTCCGGTGTTTGTAAAGTCAGTGTAACAAATCATTTAAAGTACTAGAGGAGGGTTAGTGTGAAATTCACAAAAATATTAATATTGTTAGCTGCAATGTCTCTCTTTGCTGCTGGCGGCTGTGGTAGTAACGGGGAATCGAGCGATTCCAGTGAAGACATCTCAAGCACAGATACCGAACAACAGAATACAGATGCTGCAATCTCTTCATCTTCTGAGGAAGCATCAGAATATGACCCCGTTCCTACCGACATCAAT
>JAIORS010000116.1 GCA_021108005.1 Candidatus Aegiribacteria sp. | reverse complement strand
ATTCATTCTTCTTGTGCCGGTCAAGCAGCAACTCTCCTCCTACCCCCACATTATCAGGGGAGTTTTCCCGAAGCAGGACGACCATGATCTGTGCTGGCAACCCGTAGAGCCTGGCTGCTGCATCGGATACCTCCTTCACGAACTGACGTTTCTTGTCCAGGTCTGTAACCTTTGGTCCATCTATCCTGATTGTTGGCATGCTGCTGCTCCTTTCTTTACTGCAAAACTGCCTGAAAAGGAAACTCCATTCAGGAATTGTTCTGTCCAAGCCTCCACACGAAGGCACGGCCGTTACCCTTTGTCCTTTTCAAACCGATTTCCTGTTCCATCCGATAGACCCACGTTGAACACGGACTCTTGTAGGGAAGATCAAGCCGCTCCTTAAGCTGTGCCCAGGTCAGACCATCCGGATTACGACGAAGTTCGTTCCTGATCACATCCCTGAACTCTTTCACCATCTCAGGGTAATGCTCCTGCAGTATCTGCCGTATGTTCTGCCAGTTGCGGTCTTCGTATCCGTTCAGGTTCAACGCGTAAACCCAGATTTCGTCAGAATACGGTTCTGCCAGGCTGATAAGTTCCCTCACATCGGTAATGAACGGTATCACAGGGCAGATAAGAGTATACGTTCTGATACCCTCCTCATGGAGCTTTTTGAGAGCTTCGAGCCTCTCTCTGTTAGGCGGTGTATCGGCTTCGAACAATTCTCTGTCATTGTCGTTCTGAAAGGCTATGGAGATGCCCGCCGATGAATCGGGCATACGCTTGAATAAGTCAATATCCCTGACCACCAGGTCGGACTTGGTCAGCACGCTAACCGGAAACCCGCGTTCAGCAAGTAATTCCAGTGCCTGTCTGGTCTGCCTGTAATCAGCTTCCAGAGGCTGATAGGCATCGGAATTCCAGCCGATGTAAATGGGCTGAGTATCGATAGACGCGATCTCATCGCTGAGCTGGCTGCGAATGTCCTGGTGTATTTGTATTTCCCTGGTCCAGTCCGTCTCAGCTTCGTTGAGAGCGTAACAGTAATGACAGTTATGTCTGCAGCCGATATAGGGATCCAATTGAAAAGTATAGCCTTCCAGAATGCAGGGTTGAAGAACGGATCGATGCGAGGAAATGCGAACTTCCGTCATCGCCTATCGTTCCCTCCGGAATTATATCCCTGCAGGCAGCCTGACATGAAACTCACCGACACAACATGCCTGGTGGTCGCGGAGCATTCAGTACTGGAAATTACAGGATGAAATCCTTCCTGTCATCGAGTCAGTATGCTCTATAAGTGGAAATGCCCGGCTGCTTCGGGTTGGTATGGAATTTCTTCGACTTTTAATCTTCTTAATCCTGCTGGAACATTCCATTCAATTATGTCACCAACACTGTATCCGATCAATGCGGTTCCAATTGGAGCTAAAATCGATATCTTTCCAGCTTTTAGATCGGCGTCTTCGGGGAAAACCAGCATATATGTGAATTTTTCTCCCGTATCCATATCTGTGAGGTGAACTTTAGAATTCATAGTAATCACATTTGGCGGTACATTCTTTGGTTTTATGATTATACCAATATTTAATTCTTTTTCTAACTCATCCAGATACTTCTTATCAGGGTGGTTACTATCACAGTTATCGATAAATTTCATCAATCTTTTCTTATCAAAAGAGCTGATATGGATTCTTCTTTTCTTCATTATTCTAACTCCTTCAGTGAGATATTAAAGTTATTTTATCATCTGTAACGACTATGCAATTGCTGCATAACCGGATAAACGTAAATGTGTACCAATTCACTAGTATTATTAATCGAATTTATGGTACAGTCAAGGAATTGTGACTTGACAGCAGCATAAAGAGATATTCGCCCTCCGGGATACTCCAGACATCGAAGACAGGCCTGTCATCGGTGCCCCGCAGTACCCACAGGTTACCCTCCCAGCCCAGCCAGATACCAGCTATTGGCGCTTTGAAAGTATCCGGATCATATATCCACTGCATTACGTTGGAGGTCCCCATTCCGGTTAGATACTCCTCTGTATGCCGTTTTTCCAGAGCGATTTCATCATCTGTTTTCTGAATAACTGGAAGGTCAAGTGACAGGGTGTCGAAGGGAACAGCATCGGATCCGTAGCATACGATCCGGTACTGCGGAGTATGCCGCTGTACCATGTACAGGTTTCCATCCAGATCCCCCGGTCCGTCTCCTCTTCCGCCGATATAGCCTGAATACTCTCCCTGAGGTGTGTATTTCCTGAGTTGAGCCCTGGACATATCAAGAGCGTAGATGATGCTGTCCGTTCTGGCAGCATCGGCAACATAACCGAACACGTAGCATGAATCCCCCACCTCGATCCCGATGGTATCTGTAACGCTCAGCTGTATGACCTGTTCCCCGGCAGTCTCTGAAACGCCGTCCGTCTGTTCACCGCCGCATGCCGCGATCAGAAGAAAAATACATGCGATAAATATTACTCTCTAACACAATTCATTTCCTCCTCGTACATTATGAGCCGACTCTATTTATCTATTCATGCAGTTACTGTATCAATCAGCTGCGAGATGTGCAATGCTCGGGCATATTCATTCTCCCGGCAGGATACATACTCTGCTGCGAATCCTATGTTCTAACGAACCTCCGCAAGGGTTCATAGTCGTACTTATCTGCTGCATGAAGAGCTGCGATATATCTTTGTCTGGTATCGCCGGCTCTGGAAAGATCCTCACTTCCCCATGTGAACCTTGAACAATTGAGGATATTTTCAAGGAGCAGATCGGTCATCAGCCGTGCATGCCGACCATTGCCGTTGGAAAACGGATGAATCAACACCAGCCGGTGATGAAAACGGATAGCTGTTTCATCAGGTGGATATTCATTCTGTTCTATCCATAAACGCACATCATCGCACAGGTTTTTCAGGTCAGTTGAAATCTGATGCCAGGGTCCGCCGATATTCTTGTCGGTGCGCCGAAAATGTCCTGCCCATTTCCAGACATTTGCGAACATGCGCCTGTGGAGTTCTCTGATGAATTGCTCATTCAGGATATCTGCCGGTGCTGTCCTGTCCAGCCATATCAATGCCTCAACAATATTGTCCTGCTCCCATCGGTCCAATTCACCACGTGTGGTTATATGCGTGAGAAGCAGGCCTTCTGCTTCGTCTGGATAAATGGGGGTGGCTCCTTCAGGATAGTCAAAATCCGGCATTATACATCCCAGAGATTTGATGGAAGCTCATCAATAATTTCTCTGATCATATCGAACAGGATAGCACTATTCTCTTTTTCACTGAGTGCCTGATTCTCAAGCTTCATTGTATGAGAGGCTCTCGCAAGGCGTTCAAGAGCAATTTGCTTTGCCTGATCACTAACAGTCTCTTCAAGGCTTGTTCTGGGAACAAGACCGTAAACGAAAACACAGTCCAGCGCTTCGGCGATCTTCCGTATAGTGTTAAAGGTAAGCGATCCGGTTATCTCCTGCTCCTCAATTTGCTTCGTGCGTGATCGGTGTTCACCAAGTCGATCGGCGAGTTGCCTTCCGTTCATACCCAAGGCATCTCTAATGGCACGGATCCAGCCTTTGACGGGAGGTGTTGAATCCCTCAGCGGTTCGAATTTTCGCAGAGTCTTATCAAGCTGCTCCCGAATGAGCTTCGTTTTCCTTTTCATATTCCTTCTCCCGAGTCAGGTTCTATTAATAATATCACAAAGACATACTGATGTCTACATATATATATACATTACTAATATATATGTCGA